>JBCDFA010000390.1:0-7091 GCA_039178835.1 Chloroflexota bacterium | reverse complement strand
CTGAGTCATACTCAAAACTATCCGGTAGTATCGACGAGACGGCAGATCAGATTATTGCGTTGGGTGGTCGCGCCATCGCCGTCCAGTGCGACCATCAAAACGACACAGACGTTACAGCACTCTTTCAACAGATCGTCAGCGAGGCTGGTCAGCTTGATCTGCTCGTCAATAACGCGTGGTCTGGCTACGGCACCATGCAACGCAAGCTTGAAGAAGCGCTCTCAGGAACAAAATCACGGGAACAGATGAACGTGGACATGGAGGAGGCTTTTGGCGAATTTACCGAACCGTTCTGGTCAATGCCCATAACTAATTGGGACGAGATGAGCACGGTGGGTGTGCGTTCCCACTACGTCACATCGGTTCTGGCAGCACGCATCATGGTGGAACAAAACAAAGGACTGATCCTCAACACCACTGCCGATATCTCACACATTGGCGGGCAGGTAACATACAACATGGCAAAGTGTGCCATTAATCGCATGACGGTCGATATGGCTGCCCAACTGCAACCACACTCAGTAGCGGTCGTTGCCATTCAGCCAGGCATGGTGCTGACCGAGATGTTCGAAGAGCGCTTCCGCAAAGGAATCCTCAATGAAAGCGACTTTGCACGTTTTGAAGCACCATCCTTTGTCGGGAAGTGTGTCGTCGCACTTGCAACAGCACCGGACATTCTGCAACACAGTGGCAAGGTCCTCCAAACAGTCGATATCGCTAAAGCCTATGGCATCCCATTGCTGGATGGTCGTCATGTCCCATTGGTTTGAGTAACCTGGCAGCGGTTTGCGATTGATAGAGAAGTTAGAACTAAAAACATTTGGAGCAAATAGTTTGATAAACTAACGAAGGTATTTCTTGTTCACGATACTGGGGGTTTCTATGACTTTTTCATATGCTATCTCTCCCTGCACAGATCTCTTACAGAATCCTACTGAGCGTATAACGCTACTGCATACAGCATACTATTATCTGATTCAGAACCCTGATTTTGAGTATGTGGTTGATGTTGTCTTTGCTAGAATCCGCTGCTGTATTTGGCTTCCTGAAGAAATGATTACAGTGTATAAATCAGAAGATGTCATTCAGTTTATTGCGTCATGGTCGTCAGATGATAAACGTAAAATGCTACAGTCCATCACTACCCACATAAATATAGGGGATTGCACATTACCGGAGCTTATCACTATCAATCATGTTGCTCAAGAACATCAAAAAACTGGGGATATAACATCAACCCAATATCTCATAATTCCTCTTCGCTATGAGAATAACTATAAAGGATGGGTAGCCTTCATGGGGAATCACCCGACTCCTAGCAGGCAAATAACACCTGAAGAGCAACAACATTTATCTACCGTAAGCCAAGAACTCGCACGAATGTTAACATTTGTCGGGCAAGAAGAATAATACCGCATACAGTTGTGTTCAATGTCGCGTAAAACACGACTAATTTGCAAAGCAATTTACAGACGACATTGACATTGGCAAGTAGCCAAACATAACGAAATGGAGATCACAAGCAGATGTCAAACAATGTTGATGAGATGACCGAGCGAATGCTCGATGATGCTGGCATAGAGCCGGATATGCGTGTGCTCGACATCGGTTGCGGGCCAGGGGCAGTATCTCTCATGCTTTCACAGCGCGTCGGCACCCAGGGACATGTCTTTGCCGTTGATCGCAGCCCTCAGATGCTTGAGCTAGCCCGAGAAAAAGTGCGCGAGGCCGGCGTCTCGAACCTTGCCTTCATTGAGGGTGGATTCGACGTAACTTTTCCCGAGCATGGCACACTCGATGCGGCGGTAGGTCGCCGCGTTCTCATGTACCAGTCGGATGCCACCAGAGCCGTGGCACAACTCGCTCGGGCGATCCGCCCTGGAGGTGTTATCGCTTTTCATGAGCATGACATGATTGAAGTAAAGGACAGTCGCACTTCCTTGCCGCTGCATGACCAGGTTCGCTCCTGGCTCCGGGAGATGCTCCGATGCGAAGGTGCAAATCTGCACATGGGCTTCGAGCTTCATGCGGCGCTCTCGGCGGCGGGGCTTGCCGTCGAACGAGTGCGTGCCGAAGCGAATGTGCTGACGCCGACTGCCAGCTATCCCGTGGCTACGATTGTCCGCTCTGTGCTCCCCCGTCTCCTGCAGCATGGTATTGCGACCGAGGCAGAGATCGATGTCGAAACGCTCGATGATCGTCTGGCCGCAGAGCGCATGGAGACCGCCGCAACCTGTCTCTGGGAGATAGTCTTCTGTGCCTGGGCACGAAAGCAGTAACGTGGGAGGGTTGTGCGGCCCCTGCAACTCTAATAAGAATGAGAGAAGGTCTTTGAAAACCTACCAAAAACAACTCATGACACTGCTACAACAAGAAGGGTGGAGCTTAGAAACAGTTGAGCCAGTAGAAGATTGGTGGGTATCCGAACACTGGCGCATCACAAGCTCAACTTCACCCTGGGCCAATGAACTTTGGTTATCTTTTCTCGTTGATCCGATGTATGAGGGGGCAAAGAAAGAATCAGCCATACACATTATTGCTGCCAACATCGACAAACCAACCTCAAGGCCATTGACGAATCAAGTAGAGCTGCGACTCAACAAGGGAAAGTATCAAGAAAATCTTGCTGTATTTGTAGAAAGCTTAAACAGACTTAGGCACGAAAACTTTTCCTAAGATACACTACAATCTAGCTAGAATTTGGAGATATAGAATGACATATCAAGTCGATATCACAGAAGCACAACGCCGCTTGTTAGATCTCATTGAGGCTGCTGAACATGGCGAAGAAGTCATTATCACACGCAGTCAGCAACCCTTGATCCAACTTGTGCCAATCTACCGCTCGTTCCATCAACCACAGTTTGGCAGTGCATGTGGTCGTATCACAATCACCGATGATTTTGATGAGCCGCTCGATGACTTCCGAGAGTACATGCCATGAAGTTCCTTTGATCCAACTAACATAGGCTCACGCAGTACGGATGGCATAGCGTTTGTGGCACAATGCCTAGCACACCTAGTTAGCAGGTGAGATGAGTCAGATTTTGTAGTTGGTGATGTGCTCCAATCTGTTTGAAAGTAAGCATGGCATATGTTACACTCCTTAGACGAGATATCCATCTAAATACAACATACAATGACATTAGGTGGATGGGTACACCCGAACCCATGTTCGGCGCACTTCTTACCGCAGGCATGCTGCAAAGAACATATGATAGAGTAAGTTGACAGCAACAAGTCGTGTTGAGTAAAAGCATAGCAAGGATATCTGATGGCACGCTATTTCGAAGGTAACCGGATCGGCCGTGAGGGCCGGCTGTTGCTGGTGTGTTCCGCAACCCTTTTTGATGAGCGCCGTTCTAAAATCTTGCTCACCCGCCGCGCCGATAATCATCGCTGGTGCTTACCGGGTGGTGCCATAGAGCCAGGCGAAAATGTGACGGAAGCGTGTGAACGCGAGATGTGGGAGGAAACTGGTCTGCGTGTCCAGGTGGTACGTCTTCTGGGCATCTATAGTACCCCGCACCGCTTACTCGAATATGCTGATGGCAATCGCTTTCAGTTGGTGGCGCTTAATTTTGAGGTCGCCTGGGTGGAAGGGCAGCTTCAATTGAGCGATGAAACAACCGATTACGGCTATTTTCGCAGGGATGAGATCACGGATATGGATATCATTGAGCCGCACAGGGAACGAATTTGTGATCTGTGGGAGATGCGTAATGAGCCGCTTATTCGGTAAGGGTGAGGCGAGCTAAGCTGACACACCGACGAGCTTAGCGGCCACCGGCACCAATGCCCATTGATACCGGCGTGCGCCGAACAAGCGCTTGCAGTTGACCGCCTTCGGCGCGCGAGATCATTGGCATTTTAGCGCTTTCCTGTATGGTGCGCCTTCCGCGGCAACTGAAGCGCAGGGCGTTAGGCGACCCAATCAAAGCTAAGAGGCAAATTTATGGCTGATACACCGGCCCCTCTTGATCTCGATTTGGTGCAGGAGTTTGTCGGCAAAGCGCATGGCGACTTCGGTTGGCTGCCGCCTAACCTTGCTTGCCCCTGAATCGCTTTGATCGGGCCTTTTTTGATAACCTGTCTCACTCGATAGCTGTGCTGCTTGGGAATAGCCCGTGGCGCCCGCCGCAGTGGATGAAGCCAGACACTAGACAACAAGATTACAATGCCACTATTAGCCTCTAATCTCCTCTGGATCTCTGGTGTCGTAAACTTCGTGATGTCCTTTGTTCTATTCAGGCCATTCTACACAAGCATTGTCCAGATCGATCCAAACAGCGGTCTCTCTTGGGGCTTCGAGGAATTGACCGCATTCTGGTTTCTCGTCTTTTCGTGGCCATGCATACTGCTGGGAGTCATCTGTGTTGGTTGTCTGAAGAGATACGGATCACTACCGCATCGTAGGGTGTTGGGAATCACACTTATACTGGTACCGACTCTATGTGGGATATGGCTTCCTGCATCGGGGCTCTGGGCGTTTGTACTTCTTGGTCTGCTCTATCTCTGGAATAGTCCTTCAACAACACAGCATCAGTAACCAGTTTTGAGCAAACAGACCTTCGAGCATTGCACGTCAGATCAGTATTGAGGCACAAGATAGGTATTCGTATCTGAGATTAGTCTCTCGCCTTGAGGATGGCTCGTACGGAGTGATTGAGAAGTCCAAGCGCGTAAGTAACAAAACGACATGAATATTGAGTCAGGGATAAAAAAGATCACCATGGGTCAGCCTAATGTGATTAATTATGACAATGATAGCCTGAATGTTGATATCATTGCTCTTGAACAACTCAAACATATTTTACTAACCCAACCAGATATAGTGACTAAAATATCGAGTTAATGACTTCCAAGACTACATGCTGTGAAGTTTCTTCTAGACACACGAACAGACAAGGACAATAAATGAACCAACTCAGACCATGGCTCTACATTGGGAAATACATTGACACCCTTGACCAACAACGCCTGAATGCCCATAGCATTGGAGCCATGCTGCAACTGGCCGATCTGGTTGAGCAGCCCGGAATCACCTCGCTCTACCTCCCTGTTGAAGACTTCGAGCCATTGCCTTTTGATGTGTTGCGTCAGGGTGTAGACTTTGTACGCGAAGCAAAACAGCAAGGGCACACCGTCCTCATTGCCTGTGGGGCAGGCATCAATCGCTCAACGACATATTGTGTAGCTACTTTGAAAGAGGAAGAGGGCTTGGGGTTACTGAAAGCCTTCAAGGAGATAAAACAAAAACATGGTATTGCGCTCCCCAACCTGCCGCTATGGCAATCGCTCTGTGAATACTACCAGGAAGATGTACCGTTTCAAATGGTGTTGGCACTTTCTGAGCAGTAACAAAAAACTGGCGTACCATCGCATGGCACACCAGCTTAAGTCATCTAAATCAGATCGAGCTAACGAACGGTCAGTGGCAAAAACACCTGTGAACCACCCACAATAATCGTAACGGTGTCGGTCGCGGTATTCTGTTCCGCATCGGTCACAGTGAGTTCCACCTCATACACACCTTCTGAATCGTAGGTATGCGTCACCGTTTCACCAGTATCAGTATTTCCATCCCCAAAATCCCACTCATACGAGGTAATCTCTGTCGTTGTCGTCGACCCACTTGCATCAAACGTCACCTCAAGTGGAGCTACTGCGGCAAACATAGGATTAGCACTGATGACTGCCTCGATCTCAGGTTGTGGCTCACTCTGCGTCCCAATAACTGCAAACCATCCTTCACGCTCACCACTTCCCTGCTCCTGCACAGCGTCTTTCGTGTACGTTTCATCTAGGTTCCTGGTTTGCCCTCCAAACACGATATTTGTTGCACCGCCTTCAAGCGTTCGTGCATCAATTGCATGAGTCGTGCCACCCGTAGCAAGACGCGTGGTGTAGAGACGGGTCTTAAAGTCGGCACTCATCACCATAAACCATGCACCACCAAGATAACCATCCGGGAAAGGATTAAAGGTCGTTTCACCATCCTTCGCCTCATACTTCTCGTGTGGTGGCATTGGTAGGCCTGAGGCACTAGCTCCTCCAATATACACCCGACCTTCGCCATCAACTGCAATAGAGCCACCATTTACACGGATTGTGTTCGCACGATTGCTGTTCAAACGTCCCGTCAACTGCTGACCCAACAAATATTCCCCGGAGTCAGGCTCGTAGCGGGCAAAGAATGTCTTGTGCTCAGAACTTGAGTTGTAAAACTCCTGCCACTGATCACCACCAACAATATCAATTTTGGTCATAATATCAAACGGGCTGTAGCGAAAGATATGATTGCCACCTGCGACCTCAAAGGCAGCATACAACTTGCCGTCACCACCGATTGTACAGCGGTATCCACGCGTATCGGCCATATTGTTCTCGGGCTTATTGAGAAAGCGATCAGACTCCGCATCGCTGGACCAATCATAGGCTGTATACTTCTCGGAGCCATCGTAGGTAGCCCCTCGCAGATACGCGATTTGCACCGGCTGCGACTTGTTTCCATCAAAAGCACTCGCTTGACGCCAACCAGTGTAAGCAACCGTCTGCGAAGCCGTGTCCAGACAAACATCCAGTGTGTTATGGCGTCCGGCAAAGTTGCCCAGTTCCTCATGTTCAGCATCGTAGACAACCACACGGCCATTACCAGGACTACTACTGTCAGGATCGGAGGTGTCGGTTTGCAACGCCGCCACCATTCCCTCGTCACCCGCGTCAACACGCATCACCTTGTTCGCAGGGTCCGCAAAAAGCAGCGTGCTGGCAGTCGAGTCAAGTTTGATCAGGCCATCCTCCCACGCTGCAACATAAATCGTATCAGACGCATCCAGTGCCAGGTCTTCCACCTGCGCCGCGATACGTGTAACGGACAGGATTGAACGCCCATCGGCACTCAATCGGATAATGGCTCCGCCTGATGTTTCCGTGGCACCGTTGAGGAGAATTGGTTCGACATCCCCCGGCGCAGAGGCGCCGATATTCGCCGCCAGCACCACCGTCCCATCTGACTGGATGCGTGCACCACGAATCCGATCCTCATCACCATCAGCCCCTAAAAACGATGCCGATGCAATATCATATGG
>JBCDFA010000389.1:0-7137 GCA_039178835.1 Chloroflexota bacterium | reverse complement strand
TGAAACAGGAACGGGTAGAGCTAAATACTGTGATTGGTGTTGGCTATTCAAGTGTTGACACGTCGCCGGGGTCCTGGCCCAGCGCTTGCGCCTTAAGCACTCGCCGCATAATTTTGCCTGAGCGTGTCTTGGGCAATGTCGTGACGATATTGATTTTCTCTGGCTTTGCAATGGGCCCCATCTCGTGACCAACATGGGCTTTGAGTTCTTCCTCCAGACCAGAATCACCCTCTTTGCCCTCTCGCAGAATCACAAATGCATGGATGGCTGTGCCCTTGACTTCATGATCCAGCCCGATGACAGCGGCTTCTGCCACGGCGGAATGGGAAACTAGCGCACTCTCGACTTCTGCGGTTCCGAGGCGGTAGCCAGAAACCTTGATAACATCATCAATGCGTCCAATCACCCAGAAGTAGCCATCCTCGTCTTTGCGTGCCGAGTCGCCTGCGGTATACATTCCTGCTGGCTCGCTCTTCCAGTATTGGTTGGCGTACCGCTCAGGGTTGTGGAGGATGGTACGCATCATTGATGGCCACGGCTTTTTGATAACTAATAAGCCATCTTCATTGGCCCCAAGACTCTTGCCGGTCTCATCAACAACATCGGCCACAATCCCCAGAAAGGATCGTGTTCCTGAACCAGGCTTGAGTGGCGTGGTGGGGTTTGGCGTAATCATAAAAGAGCCGGTTTCTGTTTGCCACCAGGTGTCCATGATGGGACAACGCTCGTTCCCAATGACTTTGTGGTACCAACGCCAGGCCTCCGGGTTGATTGGCTCACCGACGGAACCAAGCAGTCGGAGACTCGACAGGTCGTGGCGGTTGGGCCAGGCATCACCAAAGCGCATCAAGCCACGAATTGCCGTTGGGGCGGTGTAAAGAATATTGATGCCGTATTTCTCAACGAGGGCCCACCAGCGATTGGGATAGGGATAGTTGGGAGCGCCTTCGTACATAAATGATGTTGCACCCTCAATCAGTGGGGCATAGACAATATACGAATGGCCAGTCACCCAGCCGGGGTCAGCGGCGCACCACCAGCGATCTTCCTCTTTGATATCAAAGGTCATGTTGAATGTCGCTGAAATGCCGACTGCATAGCCACCATGAACATGCATAACTCCCTTGGGTTTGCCAGTTGTCCCAGAGGTGTACAGAATATATAAAGGATGTTCTGCATCAACGGGAACCGTCTCACATTTGGGGGAGGCCACCGGAAGTGTTAACAGTTCGTGATACCAGTAGTCACGACCACTCTCCATGCTAACATCCTGGCCCGTCCGCTTAACGACAATACAAGTCTGGACGTTTGGCGTTCGGGCTATGGCTTCGTCAGCGGTTTGTTTGAGTGGGACAATTTTGCCACGGAGCCAGCCACCATCTGCCGTGATGAGCACTTTGGATTGTGCGTCCGTCATTCGCTCTGCCAGTGCCTCCACAGAGAAGCCACCATAGATAACGCTATGGGCCGCGCCAATCTTGGCACAGGCGAGCATTGCAAACATCAATTCCGGGATGCGGGGCATGTAGATCGAGACAATATCGCCCTGTTGTACGCCCATGCTTTTGAGTATATTCGCAAATTTCGAGATTTCACGGTTGACCGCAAGATACGAGAAAGTGCGATAGCTCCCGTCTTCGCCTTCCCAGATGAGTGCTTGCTTGTTGCGACGCCACGTCTTGAGGTGTCGATCAACCGCGTTGTGGATGATGTTGAATTGTGCGCCAGTAAACCATTTGTAGAAGGGCGCTTCTGAATCATCCAGAACTTTTTCCCAGGGGGTGTACCATTCAAGTCGGTTGGCCATATCAGTCCAGAACGCCTCGTTGTTCTCAACTGACCAGTTGTACAACTCATCGAATGTCTTGAAGCCCTTCTCGTGCATGTACGCAGTGACGTTAGCGTTCTCAACAACTTCTGGTGCAGGAGCATAGGTGTGTGTCTCGTCTTCCGAAATAGTTGTTGGGGCAGCCTGTGAGAGCGTATCAGCCATTGAGTACCTCCGTTGTGGCATAGAAATGCGGACATACTACATATGCAAGTGGAAAACACTACTTGCAAGACCCAAATTATCATTGAGGAGAGCTGTAGTATACCATACATTGCGTAAGAATGCACAAGTTTGCTCAGGTAACATAGTGCTTCGGGACAAATAATGGAAGAGGTAGATGAGGAATATTAGTCGTTGTCTCGCAGACCCTGTGATTGGAGTATTTGGTCAATCCACTCCTGCGTGAGAGTATCGCCAGGAATGTCTGCTGATTGGGCGTAATTGATGAGAAGATCGTATCCGAGTAGGTCGTAGGTAGCTGTAAAAGTCTTCTGGAGATCTACCAGTACATCAGGATCATCCTTCAGTAATGGTATTGGCACAATGGGCAACGGTTCGTGTATCAGAATAGGCCACACATTCAGGATTGGTCTGTGGTCAGCACGGCTCAAAAAGACAAAGTAGTGAGCATCAGGCAGCTGCTGTCGCATCGGAACACGTTGCCCTTGGCGGAGGAAATCTGTCTCTAACAGATGGGCAGTGCTCATCAATATCTTGCGACGTTTTGTGAGGTATTCCAGGCGACCATCTCCTCGCTTGTTGGTCGGCGAAAGAATTTCAATCGCTGTTACCAATTAGTGATTGGCAGTATCACGAATTTCGATGTTGATATGGGGAAAAGTCTCAGGAATGACGGTCGCAAGTTGTAGAGGAGCAGTGTGACTCTCTACACTTATCTGATTAATAGGTGGTTGTACATTTAAGATACCAACATCAGGGTAGAAGCTACTGGTTGTAATTGCAACATCATTTGTTTCGTCGAAAACCATGCGCTCTACCGGAAGGGCCAGGTAACGAGGACGCAACTGTGGCGCAAGCTGACGCACAAGTTCAGCCCCAAAAGCAAACTGAAAAGTTGTCCACAAGCTTCCTTCTAGATATGGAACCATACCGGGAAATGGTGAAGGCATCGTAATTCTTTCTGTGCCTGTTGATACAGATTAGCATTAGATGTTAGTACATCAGGCCTTCTTAATATCTGTCGAAGAAGACAACTGAACGGTATTTGGTTTGATCTTATTCCTTCATGTCTACTTATCCATCCATTCCCACACTCATATCCGATTGCTTCTCTACGGGTTTGTTCTATTGCTACACTCTTGGGCCCTACACAGGATTAAATTCACCAACCTATGTGCTTCGTGATGGCAGCGTAATGCTGATGGTTGTGCCCTGGCCAATGCCCTGACTGTTGGCTGTGAGTGTTCCTTCGTGGGCCTCTATGATGGCTTTGGCAATAGCGAGCCCCAACCCTGCTCCACCGGTTTCTCTGTTACGTGATGGATCAGGACGATAAAAGCGATCAAAGATGTGCGAGACATGCTCAGGGGCAATACCCTCTCCTGTATCTTCAATACGAATCGTAGTGATAGCATCATCCTGGTCAAGAGTAATCGTAACAGTGCCACCGTTAGGCGTGTGTCGGAGCGCATTTGCCAGCAGATTGTGTAGTACCTGACGTAGTCGTAAATCGTCAACTGCTATTAGTTGTGCTGCCTGGACCGTATGCTGTATAAGATTGACGTCCTTCTCTTCAGCGAGAGGAGTAAACATCGCTGTCGTTTGTCGAATCAGTTCTGTTATATCAGTTTCTTTCATCTTTAGCGGTAGTTGTTTAGCCTCAGCCAGGGCAATTTCATGCAAATCATTGATGAGTTGAATAAGATGATGCGTTTGACTATACAGGTGCGCTAAATCAGCTTCTTCAAGCTGGTGCACTTTGTCGAGTGCTGCCCGCAGGTTGCTTTCCAGCCCCGTCAGAGGGGTCCGCAGTTCGTGAGAAACGTCAGCCATCAGTTGACTACGGAGAAGCTCTGCTCGCTCCAGGTTTGCTGCCATCTGATTGAATGTAGTGGCCAATTCGATGACTTCTTTACTGCCCTTGACTTCCACACGACGGCTTAAATCTTTGGCTCCTACAGCCCTGGCTGCTTCTGCAAATCGACTCAATGGAGCGGTAAGGGTATGGCTTAACCAGATACCAAGTCCAATACCTGAAACAATACTAATGATAATGGCTGGCCGTATCTGGTGGGAAAGTATTGATAATGTATCACTGATTGAGAGGTTTTGCACAAGTAATGGTTCGTCGACCATGATAATTTCGTCGACGGGCAATTGTTGGATAAACCGGTCTATCTGAGTTGGTTGAAGTTGACCCTCTAACAGAAAGCTTTCCAGCGGCATTTCTACACTTTCAAATACTTCTATAGCCGGAAATGACTCACTAATAGTCAAATAAATATTATTGTCATCAATGAAAAAAGTAACATCTAGCTTTTGTAGTGTTTGTTGTATCGCTTCAATCTGGTCAAGTGAGGCTACGCCTGTAATAGAGAAAAATCCATCCCCATAAATCGTGATATCGGGTAATTCGAACGAGTGTGTAGACAGAATATCAGCGAGTTCATTGACTTCGCCTTCAGTAAGGGGTTGAAATGATAGCCCTGATGAGGAGTCAGTAATCATATCACCAACCCAAGGTTCTATAAGGACAATGCCTAAGGCAACAATAGTGGCAAAAATGATAACTGTGGTAATGGCGATGCTGAAACGTACCCAGAGTCGATTCATAGGGCATCTCCTCTACATTAGATGGTTGCCAAACGGTAGCCAATACTGTAAACCGTTTGAATGTATGAAGGATCTTTGGGATCTGGCTCTATTTTGTAGCGCAGGTTCTTGATATGTGTGTCAAGGGTCCGACTCATCCCTTCATATGCGTATCCAAGCACTTTTTCGAGAAGTTCCTCTCGTGTAAAGGTATGCCCAGGGCTCATCATGAAGATCTGCATGAGATTAAATTCAGTGGGTGTTAATTCGGTAAGTTGGCCACTCACATAGAATTCGTGACGGTCAATATCAAGGCGTAAATTGCCTGACTGAATTATCGATGCTGTTGGTCCGTTGCCAAATTGGCTACGTCTCAGGAGTGAACGTACCCGTGCAGTGACCTCACGAGCATTGAAGGGTTTTGTGATGTAATCATCGGCTCCCAGTTCCAAACCAATAATTTTGTCGGTATCATCCACGCGAGCAGTGAGCATGATGATGGGAGTTGTTGCGAGCGTTGGACTGGATCTAATCGCACGAGTAATATTCCATCCGTCTCGGTCGGGGAGCATCAGATCCAAAATGAGCAGTTCTGGTTGCTCGTTTTCGAGGAGGCGCATCGCTGTGCTTCCGTCATAAGCTGTTAACACGCTCAAATTGGCTTGTTCCAGATAACTCCGTAATGCCCGCACAATTGATGGATCATCATCTACGACAAGAATACGTTGTGTTGTCATGAGTATAACCTCTGTGAGTTTTGTTATGACTGAATGTTGTACAAGAATGTTTGGAACGATAGGATTGTGTAGATACCTGATCAGTGCCCATATGAGTCTACAGTAGATTCACTCATTCTGTTTCCATTATCAAAAGAAGGTGGTTATTGCATCCGTGTTCGCCCCCCTATATTTCATAGAGAGGCGAACGGCTTGGCTAATACAAGATTAAGGATGTTTGCTGTTGGTTTATTCTTCTACCTCCTCTTCCTCTACCAAACTCATCTCAACAAACTCTTGCGCAAAGGGTGCGATTTCTGTGAGAAGCTGGTCCGCGTCTTTCTGGGAGAGGTAACCGTCAGCAACTTCTTGGTTGAGCAATTCGCGTTCGGCGGCGACGATAGCATCAATAACCTGTTGGGGTTCGACCCCACGTGCTTTGGCAACGTCGGCAATCGAGGTACCGGTGTCCAATTCGTTGTACAAAGTGTCGGTGTCTGTACCAAGGGCTTGTGCAGCGACGGCATCCCAATCAACCATCTCTCCTTCTGATACTACTGGTGTTGTTTCCACATACTCTTTGGCAAAGGGTTCGGTTTCCTTGCTGAAGAGATCTGCGTCTTCCTGCGACAGTTGACCATCGGCAACTTGTTGCTTCAGCCACTCAGTTTCAGCAGCAACGATAGCATCAATAATCT
Organism: Chloroflexota bacterium; assembly: GCA_039178835.1. GTDB lineage: Bacteria > Chloroflexota > Chloroflexia > Chloroflexales > Roseiflexaceae > AL-N1. The sequence continues at coordinate 1,120 of JBCDFA010000389.1, read as the reverse complement.
TTTGGGGTTCGACCCCACGTGTTTTGGCAACGTCGGCAATCGAGGTGTTGTCGTTGGCGAACCATTCTTCATACAAGGTGTCGGTATCAATGCCAATGGCCTGCGCGGCGACGGCATCCCAATCTACCCAGTCACATTTGTCGTTCTCGCTCTCCGTCGTTGTCGTTTTTGGTTCTTTCACATCCTGTTGAGTAGAAGATGCATAAGCCGTGCTACCCAGTATGGCGATAGTGAACATAAAAACACTCATCATCGCGATAACCATTTTTGTCCAGGGTTTGTATGCTTTCCGCATGGTGATATCTCCTTGAAAATAGTTGAATTAGCGTTCTTACACGTCCGTTTTCAGATTGCGATAGCTATCTGACTTCAGTATAGCGTTCAAATCTGAAGGACTTGTGGAGAAAACCTCTGTTGTTTCTGAATGTAGTGACGGGAGTTGTGAAACGTAAAGCTGATTTTATTTGCTTGCTCAGGGCGTGACAATATCTGTGATTGCCGATACTTGTATTACCTGGAGCTTTATAGACATTCCCCTTGACAAGTGGCCTGAAATAGTGTTCTATATACCACATATCTCATTCCTTACACCACGACAATCGAGCACATCCATTAGATCAAACAGCACAAACACATGTGTGATGGCGTTCTACTTATTTGTACAGAAGAGCCAATGACTTCGAGGAGGTTCAACGATGAGCTATCAGGACACCTACGAACTCTCAATCACCGACCCCGCTTCGTTTTGGACACCACTCGCTGAAGAACTCCACTGGTTTCGCAAATGGGACCGCTTGCTCGACGACAGCAATGCCCCGTTCTACCGCTGGTTTGTTGGTGGACAAACCAATCTGTGTTATAACGCCGTTGATCGGCACGCCCTGGGAAAGCGGCGAGGGCAGGCGGCGCTCATCTGGGAAAGCCCCGAGGCCAATCAGTCACGAACGTTCACCTATTTTGAGCTGTATCGCGAGGTAAATCGGCTCGCTGGTGTGTTACGTGACATGGGGGTCAATAAGGGTGATCGTATTTTGATCTACATGCCAATGGTCCCTGAAGCAGTGATTGGTATGCTGGCCTGTGCCCGCATTGGGGCTATTCATTCGGTGGTGTTTGGTGG
>JBCDFA010000388.1:0-7139 GCA_039178835.1 Chloroflexota bacterium | reverse complement strand
GGTAGTTTTTGCTGGTGATGATCCCAAAGAGAAGGAGTAAGGGCCATGGATCTGGTATTTACGCTACAGCGGTATCGTGCTTGGGTTCGCACTGGTCTCCTCATACTCGGTGTGGTAAGTATGAGTGCCTGTATGCCAACTCCTGATACGGATGCGATCCACGCGACATGGATTGAGGCGATGAAGGGGTTGCATGCCCCTACTTTGGCAGAACTCGCACCATCGAGTACCGAGAGCGAACGTGCGTTTGTCATTGACCAGATGCAGCGCTTTTTGGATGGGACGTATCGTGAAAGTGCGACCGAAAGCGTGGCACTTGGAACACTGGGCGCGACGGTGCTCTCTCCGTGTCGCCAGGAGGAACACACTGCCACCTGTCTCAGTCAGTGGGAATTTACCGAACAGACCTTGTGTTTTCAGTTGGATCAGCGATTCCACGAAACCTGGCACGTGGTCGATTGGACGCTGGTTGAGGGAACCACGTGCGAGGAATAACCAAGTATGGGGTGTGGCGTTTCGTGTCAAGTGAATGGTTTGGTGATGTGGTTGGTTGAGCTGCTATGCATCGGCGTATGGTTCTGCGTGCGCTGGATCTTGGTACTGGCGCGACAGCTCGAGGCACTCGGTACCTGGCTGTTGGAAACCGTACTCGGTACGGCCTATGGTGCCTTTCTAGATACGCTGTATCCGTTTGTCTTGCTTTCTGCTGGGTTCATGGTTGTTATCTTTGGTATGGCCTATTTTCTCCAGGGTATTATTGAGTCCAATCCGGTCAAAATCAAACGGGCCGTTCCTGCCAGCGTGATGACATTTGTCGTCTTTACGGTCGGCAGCAATGGCTTGGTTATGTTCATGTCCATACTGGCGGTAGTCGGTCAACTGGCATTGTTTTTCGGGATTACGGTGGTTGCAGACGCGGGGGGGATCAACTATATGGTTCAAACAGATGCAGATGGTCGTGAATCCATGCCTGAAACGAGCACCGTCTATGGATCTGCGGCACGATCGTGTCCTGGTTTTGAGGTTCGTCGCCAAACGTTTGATTTTAATGGTGACCTACAATTGGCAGCAGAAACCTTTCATCTGAATGATGCCGCGATTTTAATGTCTTTTGCCACCGCAATTGACGTGCACTGCCCTCCCTCCTCGCAGTCATTACCTCCGACCTTTCGTAGTGGCGATGGTGATGCATTTCAAGGCTATTTCGCCGAAACGGGTGAAACCTTTATGAGTCTTGATGATGGCCCTCAGAAAGCAGCCATCATTCTGGGATTGATTGGCATTATGCGACTCCTGGCAGCGGGGATCGTTGCCATTGGGAGTCTCATAGAGCATACGTTGGGGTTGATGTATGTCCTGGGGACAACCTCCGCTTTCTTTGGCTATGCCAGCTCACGCTTAGTGGCTTGGTTTGTGCCATTGGAGGAGTATGCTGCTACGCAGCGGTCCGCGTTCGGATCGATTCTGTGGCAGTGGTTTTTGTCCTACCTGTGGATTGGGGTCGGGCTCGGACTCACCTTTTTGGCTATTATTGATAGTGGGAATGTGTTTCTGGTATTTGGGATGGGCTTCTTGACGGCATGTATTGCTGGTGTGCGTTTGTGGGTCAGTTACCGGGTCTTTCATCAAGCAATGATTGTGGGTCGTATGACGATACGTTATGCCCCCAAAGCGGCAAAGACTGCATTAGGAGTCATTGCTGGAAGCCGACGTCAGACCGGCTCTGCTCAACCAGTACCTGCCCCTGCATCATCTACTCCAACGGGCCCTGGATGGCGGGGGAAGGTAGTGGCTGGGTTAGCTGGTGCCGGTCTGGGAATTGGGGCGGGGATGGCGTTGCATGCCTACCTGAACCGAGATCGTACTTCACGTACCCATCGATCACCCCCTCGACCACGGCACTATGAACAGACACCGCCTGTATCAACGACGGTGGTGCAAACACCAGCGCCATCGTGGGCAACAACACGGGCGTATGCGACGGCGATCCAACGACGCACTCCCGAGGAGCCAACGATTATTGAGGGTACGCTCGTAAACAAAAAACTCACACCACCCGCCCCCCCATTACCTGCGAAAGGGAGTACGTCATAATGCGGTATCAATTTCCCTTTGGATTTCTGTTGGGGATGGCGGTCATCATCTTGATGGGATCAGCCAGTGCAGTAGTACCTGCAGTTGCATCACCGACTCCCACCCCAGACATCCTCCCTACCCCCAAACCGATTGCCGAAACCGTTCGTGAACGGTATGGCGATCAGGAGGATAATCCGACACCCACTCCTACGACGGTTGACGATGGCGTGCAGGATGCTGACGAGCAGCCAACTCCGACACTTGAACCAGTACCAGGAACCCAGGAAGATGCTTGTGAACCCAATGATACTTTGCTGGAACCGTGTGCAATTCCGGCGTATACGGTGATAACCGATCTGACCTTTGTTGATGATGATAACGATGTGTATAGCGTGTTTTTGAAGGCCAGCCGCACCATCTCGGTTGCGGTTGATGTGAGTGACGGTATCGATCCGGTTGTGACGGTGTATCGAGCTGATGATACTGAAACGGTGATTGCGGAAAATGATGACGTCAGTGTTGAGGATGTATCTTCGGAAGTCTCGTTTCCGGTCGAGACGGATGGATGGTATCTCATTCAGGTCGATAATCGGGCATCGGGGTCAATGGAAGGCTATACCTACACGATTACAACGCGAGGTACCGCAGAAGCTGCTGAATCGGTAGACGAAGTACCATCTCACGAGGCGTTGGCCTTCGACGTGTTTGAGCCGAATCATATGCCTGATTTGGCGGGACGCATTGGTTGGGGCGTGCCGTATGACCTCAATCTTCTCTGTCCCGTTGAGCATATGGTGTCGGTCGCAGCGGCATGTCCGGCTGGTGATCATGATTACTTTCGCATGCAAACGACGGCTGGTATTTCCATGACCATCTTGACGTACAATCTCGCTCCTGGTCTGAATACCACGGTGACGGTCCATAAGCCAGATGTGGCCCAGGAACACAATGAAGCGGGTGCGGTTGCTGGTTGGCGTGCTATCTATGCGAATGATGATGTCTTTCCTGGGTGGACGATGCGAAGCCGGATTGATTTCACACCGGATTGGACTGGTGGCGCCCTTGTGGTGGTAGCAAATGCTGAACGGGATAATCCGGCACGCGTTCCTGATGACGTGACCGATCCGGGTCGCTATGGACTGATGGTGGGTCCTCCTAATCTTGCACCTATCCGCGAATTGATCAGTACATTTGATGATATTCCCCCAACACCGGAGCCCGATCTTCCACTCGAACATGGTGATTCATCGCAGACACTGAGTCCGACAGCGCTCATTACTACCACACTGGTACCCACAGGTGTGCCACAAGACTATGAGATTCAACCGGGTGTTGCCAATGATCCGCGTGAGGTGGTCAGTGGAGAGTGTATGACAGGCACGGGACGGGTCCACAATGCAGAGGGAACGATGTTATGGGCCGCCAAAAATCCCACCGAGACTGATGCTGTCGTACTATTATCAGTCAATACCGAGGTGGCGTTGCTCGGTGAGTGTGAAGGACGGTGGGTACACGTTGCGCCAACGATCTATGTTAGTTCGGGTTGGGTGGCCTATCCAGACATTGAGCCGCTCAATGTGGTGTCGCCCTGGGGGGATGAGTCATCCGCTCACCGTGATCAGATTGTGCCATGGGAAACAACTCCGACCGTCAGTCCTTCTCCCGACGATATCCCGATCTCAGAACGGGATGATGATGTGGGGTTGCCGGAGGTCACGCCTCCGGTCAGTGAGAGCACATCCCTTGAGGTCACACCGATTGGTCCAGCACCTGTCCCAACCGTCGAGCAACCGGAACGTGCAGCGCGAGTAGCGTTGGTCGAAGTGTGTGCCCTGGAACCAAGTACTCCCCAGACCTGTGCAACCCCGCTGACTGATGTCCTGGTCCATGTGTCTCATGGGGCAACCCGTGAACGACTGGGTTCAGGGCGTACTGATGCGAATGGGGTGGCACGGATCAGTGTGAGCGTCTTGCCAACCACAGCCTTACGGATTGCTTTACCTGTGTATGGGATTGAACAAGAAGTTCGTGAATTGCCGACTGGTGAAACTCCCATTACGGTGCGTATTCCAGCGCATGAGGAGGAGATTGAATGAATTTCGATGATGAAGTAGCCAAACAGGCACGGGTGACCCAAGCATCCCAGCACGAGTTGCTGAAGGAGGTGCGTCGCCATTATGAGCTATGGTATGCCTATATTGAAGAAGTCTTTGCGGCGGATGTAGAAGATGAGTTCCGTGATGCGATTCCAGTTGCACGTATGCTCTCAAGGGCTAATCGTGAGTACATCCGTCAGGTGATTGAGCAGCGGAAAGCACAGTTAGGCTATCCGGCAACAGAGGAAGGAACGCATCAACTTCATCTTCGTATTCGCAATGAATTGAATGCGCAGGATGAGTCGGGAATACCGTTTCCTGATGGCAAGGGACGTGTTTGGTACAACGGACAATGTGCCCCGATTCATCATGAGGGGATTCTCGAAGAGTTGGTCCGCACTGCCCCAACACAGACGCGGACAGGGCGCCGACTGGCAATAGGTGGGACCATTGGCGTGGTAGCGTTATTGGTGTTGGTATGTGTGGGGCGGTCGCTCTGGTCGCTAGCCGCTACCACGCCAACGACCGAACCTATGACCTATATGTCACGGACACCGATCCCGTTACCAGCAGTGGTGAGTACCACTTATGCGGAATCAGCAGTGGCTGATCGACGGTACCCCTTCACTATCTGTGTTGATGAGGAGGCAGAGTTGATCCCTGGTACAACCATCTCGATAACTTCTACTCACCAGGTGGCGCACTATACTGTGACACGCGGTCTGCCCTATGATGTACGGTTGCTGGACTGTACACGTATGTCGGTGCGGGGAATGGCACGCTATACCGACCATACTACCATATCCTATGCCGATGATACATTACTTGAGCGTATCACGGTACAGGATGCCACCTACGATCCGTCGATTGCGCTCAATCAACTGGCCATTGATCTGACGCTGACGGATCAGAGATGGCGTGAAGCGGTGTTGATTGCGGATGATGGCACACGGTGGAATGGTTCTCACCAATCAGCGCACACAGTGCGGTATGTCGTACCTCGCACCAATGGGGGGTTTCTCGCTGCCCTCGAGCATACCGATGACTCAGGCACTACCCAGTTGTTGCCGCTGATGGTGCCCCTCCTCACGAATCGTCAGACCTTCTTGTCAGAACTGTTGACTATCGAGTTGGTCGAAGCCACCCGCGTCAATTCTCACGCGCTTACGTTGGCAGTGACTGCTCGTGGGGAACGCCCTGTTGAGGTGCATGCGGATGATCTCACGGTGACGGTCGATGATGTACTTATACCGATTCGTGGTGACGTGTGTGCGGTGACGACGGAACTGACTGTTTGCTCGTTTACGATGGATTTTCCTGTTGGTCAATCAGCGGTGTTGTCATTAGCAGGTATGCAATACACTATTTTATCGTCTTAGTATGGAGGTGTTGGTATGCTTGAACGAATACGCGAGTTGATGAATACCGGGTATGCGATTGTGATGGAAGTGGCTCAGGGTGGACAATTGATACTAGGGGGGGTAGCCATCAGTATGTTGATTATTGCCGGATTAGGCTTTCTCTGGTATGGGGGCGCATACTTTTTGTCGGGCCCCTTTCCTTGGGTATGGGCTCCCTTCGGAAACGGTTGGTTGGTGCGAGCATTCGGGGTTGTCCTCCTGGTAGGGGCTATTCTTGGGGTCATCTGGGCCCAAATCACAGGTGCCATTGGAGCCGGTGGTTGGCAAGGGTATTAGTGCCAGTGCATGACAAGGATGGTGTGTATGGCCTATGAGCGAACAATACTTGGCAAGGGAGCGGATGATGCGGTGGGGGGCAGTATCCTGACGAATGCCCATGTGGTGGCTGGAGTTGCTGGGGTCGTGGGTGGGTTAGGGACGGGTGGACTCCTGGGGTGGCCATGGGTGGTGACCATCGGGGTAGCCATCATCTTCGCGCTGGGAGCCATCGTTGGCGCAACCAAATACCACGGTATTCCTCTCTATGAACATGTGTGGGATTGGTATACGTTTGAAGTTGCGGCGCTATCAGGGCGTCAGATGGTGGCAGCCACCTCGCGGCAGGGCCATATGGTGGTTGTCACCGACCTCTTGTATAGTGAGACAGGGGATGTGTTGTTTGCGCCCAGCACTGAGTCATTGATCTCGGCTACCACAGAGGAACCGTCATGAGCACCGTTCCCCATGTATTTCATATCCACCCGATTGATGCGACCGCACGCAGCGATGCTGATGTACTGGATCTGCGTTGGATAGCTCCTATTCAACAATGTCAATACCCTACCCGCTTTCTTACCTCTACCGTACCCTTGAACTTGCAAGAAGCCACACAGGAGTTGCAAGCTCGCAAACAGGTGTTACATTGCGAGTTCACACGCCTGCAAGATCTCGCAGATGCGCTCACCACATGGACAGATGAGACGGTCCCACATCAGTTTGTGGACGTACTCGCAACATTCCCTGATCATTTACAAGCACGGATCGAGGGAGTAATGCGGCATCAGGATCGAACTCAGCGAGCAAGCTGGGTCACTTGTCTTGACACGCTGGCTCGTGTCTATTGGCCGCTCCATGAATGGCTCGATAGTTACATCTATCATTATGAGACGACCATGCCCAATGATGTGCATATGCGGGCATTAACGCATCATTGTGTGCAGTGGGTGGATAGTCAAGACAGTAGTGACCGTCTGCTCCAACAGCTCCAACATGGCTTCCAGGTTGGAGTGACACGGGTTCCTGATGTCCCATTACTTATTCCGTCAACTGACTCGTATGATGCCTATCGGGATCATCTAGCTCCCCGCAATAGCTCTTTGCCTTTTCTGGCGTTTCTTGTCGTGACAGAGATGGTACCAGAGCGGTGGTGGACGATCAGAACTTGGGATGTTCTCTTTGATCTGCCTGTCGATGTATCGCTTTGTCTTGATATGGGCATTATGTCGCAGTTCAACCAGGATTTACAGGTCAAACGAGAGGTAGTCATACGCGGACAGGCGGGGGACTC
>JBCDFA010000387.1:0-7154 GCA_039178835.1 Chloroflexota bacterium | reverse complement strand
TCATAGCGCATGGTCAGGCCACCAAACTCGGAGAGCAACCAGCGCTCAAGCTCACGCTGATCGTCGGCCAAATGTTTGGCGACGTTGTCGAGACCAAGAGAAGGAACCTCTTCGACCCCTTTTTTATAGAGCAATACGAGACGCGTGTCCATCGCACTGCTAAGCAATGTGTACAGCAGAAAGCTCATCAGGTGGATGACATTGCCTGGCTGTACAAAGGTCAATGGCCCAGGGGATGGTAATAGCCCGGCGGTCTGACGCCCAGAGTGTTTGAGCAAGGGGATGTACAGCGGTTCGAGTATGAGTTGACGAACGCGCTGTGGCGCATTCATAAAGGCTTTGGTGATTTTGAAGAACGGAATATTGATACCTTTGTCGATCACGCTATGACGCACCTTTGTGGCCAGAGTCTGCGCGTGTGTTTCCGTGAGCCAATCGCCCCACTCCTTGAGGCGTAGCAGTGACTCGACAGCAGTTGCACACCGGACAGCGTAATCGCGTAGTGGCCCAATCTCAGCATGCGAGTCTTGATCAAGCGGTATCCGCAGTTGACTTAACAAGCCCATATACGAGGTAATCGGTATTTCAGCCTCGCTGTCATGCAACACACGCAGTAGACCAGTGACATCATCATCAGCTACCATACGCCGTGCACGAAGAAAAGTGCCGATAGGTTCTAACACATCAGTTGCTGTAATGTCACGACCGTTGTGAAAGCACAGGTTGTGGATGGCACGCTCTCGCTCGCCCTCGAACCGGAAGCGAAGTAATGCAGCCGACTCTTTGATCGTCTGGCGATACTTCAGGATAGCAACACTCGGGGCCTGCGCTAGAATGTCACGAAATAGTGCCTGAAGTTCAGGGAAGCGCAGGTCGCTGACCAGACGAAAGTTGAGCGAACGTCGCCAGCCGGTAAAAATCGTAGCAGCCGGTTTGATCACCGCAGTTGGAAAGCTAAACCGCCATCCCCATGGCAGCATACGCAACAACTGGCGTGTCATATCATCGTTGCCCTGCTGCCATGCGTGTAGTGCTAACAAGAGCTTGTAGTCGTTGAGCAGATAACGTGCCTGAGCTACAAGTGTCTTTTGCTCTTCGGGCGTTGCCTGTTGTACTAGATGCCATGCACGATTGAGATGCTCTGGTTCGTTGAGCGTCGTTGTGGCGACAAGTTTGTCGGTGAGGGCTGCGTCATAGAGTGGCGTCCCCGTTGATAACGGCAAGGGGATGGAGCGATCAAAGGTCGGCAGCACATGGCCCAGTGCCAGATTCATCTTGTAACGACGCTTCAGTTCACGGATAGGAACACTCATGACAGCCTCACATTATACTCACACATCTTCAATAAAAAGGGCCGCTGGGTATATGGGTCCAGCGGCATTTGGGGAATTTTCAAAGAATTCCTGAACGCTCCGCAGTGAATAGGTCGCAGAGCGTTTATAGTATAACAAGAAGTCGTAAGGTTTGCAAACGGGTAACAAAGGTGGCTAAGGGGTTACTGTGTGTCATAAGGTTGTTCAGGTTGAAAAATAGATAGAATATATGATAAGGTGATACGGCAGTAGACGAGAAAGGAACGAGATGCAACGACGACGATATTATAGCTTCATTGTCGGGTTAGTCCTGATTCTAGTGGCGGGTTGTGGTCCGTCTCCATTTACGACGGGAGCAACACCCGAAGACACCGCCGCACAACATGTCTTTCGGCAAACCCCTCCTGGCGAAACGTATGGATTTACCACGCTTTACACGTATGAATTCGAAGACTTTGCAGTGGTTTTCCACGACAAACCACACACCGATGCAGCACAAACCGTGTACTATGAGATTGTCCACCGTAATCAGACAGGATGGTACACGAAAGAATGCTGCGATAGCGGGGGTGGTTCGTTACTGAAAATGACTGGCCTAGGTGATCTTGTACGCGTCACAACGAGTAAGTCGCTTGAACCAATGTTCGTTTATGGTCGTACCCTTTCGCCAGACGTAGCTACGGTTGAAGTAGAGTTTGATACAGGGGAGACGATCTCTGATCAGCCAACCGAAGGATTCTTCTTCGTGCTCTCGGAGAAGGGACGGAATGCATGTACCATACGGCTGTACTCCGAGCAGAATAGCGTGTTGGCAGAGACGCCCGTATCACGTGGGGACAGCTGCTCACAGGCTGATGGTGAGAAGGACTGACAAGCGCTTGTGCGGGTATGAGATGGGCAACCAAGTCACTCACCACATAGTTTGATGCTTCGCTTGACAGGATGGACGGGTGTTTTTATGATGAAGACCTCTTTTCAGGTGCAAGGAGCACAGTACCGTGACCGATCAAATCCATTCTGCGTGCCTGTTGATTGCCATGTCAACAGAGCCGGAAAGCAACCCGACGACCATCTATCTGAGTGAAACCTGCACCCAGCTAGGGCGACCCGAGAGCCATCAGGTTGGTGTTGATTTTATCGACCTCGATCTGCCTTCTGTTTCCCGCCACCATGCACAAGTCGTTCGGCAGAATGACACATACACGCTGGAGAATATACGTGGACGTTACGGTATTGGCCTCTTCGAGAAAGAACTTCAGTCAGGCACTTCGATGACCCTTCAACATGGCTATGTTTTTCGCATTCCCGATCTGGAGCAGCATTTCCGCATTCTCTTTCTGCAAAGCACCAAAGAGACTCAACTCTGGCCATTGCACATCGAGCATGTGACCCAGCGGGTGTATATCTTCGGTGCTCAAGTTCGCCTCTCACGTCAGGAATATGATCTGCTGCATTTTCTTTTTATCAATAAAAATCATATTTGTCGCTATGATCAGATTATCGATCACCTCTGGCCAGGATTGCGCGAAAAGGGCGTGGTCGATAAAGGCAAAAATCTCGATGTGCTACTGGCCAATGTGCGGAAGGTCATTACACAGGCAAGCGGTGGTTTTACGTTTATGCAAACGATCCGTGGCGAGGGTATTCGACTGGTCATCTAGCACAACCTTCTACTTCTTTCCTAAAGATAAGCAAACTGGTGTATGCATTTTTGTATGCATGCCTGTATGCATACACACCTTCTCCTTCATCAAGAAATTGTGTATGCTTTTTCGTGCTGAGTACGCGCGGATCTTCAGCAACGTACATCAACGGAATCTCAGAAAGGAGAGCATGTTCATGCTTAAGAAAGTAACCAAATGGGTTGTAATCACACTTACACTCATCGTCGGGTTGGGAGGTACACTGAGCCATGCAACACCAACCTCGGCTGCTGAACCACATGCACGCCTGGCCAGCAGTTTGACCATCTGTAAGGGGCAGCCAATTCCATCCGGCTATGTCATTGTCGGCGAACGACGTTCATCCCGATGCCCCGGCTATTTTGGAACGAACCGTAATATGTGGGTTCTCAGAACTCCAGGCTCCAGTGAAACTGTGTGTAAGGGCTCGCCAATTCCATCTGGCTATGTCATTGTTAGTGAACGACGTACAGCTCAATGCCCCAGTTATTTTACTACCAGCGATAACGCATGGGCCATCAAACGTATCTGAGGCAACTGTACGATTGATGGTCTCATACCACTTTTGTGATGCGGTGGCGCCGCCGTATCACACTCCACATCATCTATGCCATATATACAAACTGGAAACATATGATGGTTGTCCAGTCAGAGAAGTAACTCGTCCCGATTCATTGTGACGAAGTCACCTAACAACGAGCGTTCTTAGACAACTATATTTAGGAGTACTGCCATGTCTTCCAAGTCTACCCGTCGGCGATTTCTCAAAGCAAGTGGAGGAGCAGTCCTCGGTGCAGTAGCTGCATCAAACATATTGCCGGGATCACGACCACACATTACCAAAGCAGCAAGCCCCTCGGTTGCGCTGGTCAACCCTGCGACTGAATATGATCTGATTGGATTAGCTGGCAGCGGATATCGTACCTGGCTCAATGGAGCACATGGGCGCTATTCATATGGTGCATGGGTCGATGGGCCTTTTAACCCTTTTCGAGCTACTCGCGATGGTGCCCAACAAATTGGTGCTCTCATTCCGCATGCACAAAATCATCTACTCAACATTCCTAACGATTGGGTTAATACAGGTATGTCGTTGCAGCCGCAGATGGCACTCGACTCGCCGAACAACCCAGAGGTCGCACAGTATAATAACCGACACTGGTTGATCGGGACATTTTCTGTCGGGAGTACGGTTTACAGTCTGGCGCATTGTGAGAACTATTATGCCTGTTTGTATGACGCAGGGAAATGGTGGCCTTGGATCGGCACTGGACATCCAACCAGCACCCACGAAAACTATAAGTGGACGCCAAGCATTTGCCTGTGGAAAAGTACCGATGGTGGCAAGTCGTTTCGTCTGGCACATTCACCAAACGATGCTTCTGACAAGAATATTCTCACCCCACGGCCAGCGGATGGCACATCAGCAACCGGGGGCTGGGAGGCGTATCAGGATTTTGGTTTCTACCATCCCACCAATGTTGTACAGGAAGGTAACTACCTCTACTGTTTTATAGAGCACCGCCCAGCATCGAATCCAGGCTGGCTTAACGTGAACAATTTCAGTGCATCACAGATTAGCGGCAGTACGCTGATCCGCGTGCCAATCAGTCGAATTGGCCAGATGGGGAATACCGCGAACGATGGTGGCCATTATTGGGAGCTATTTGCAGCGGATCAGCGGTGGCATCCTATCGCACGCTACAACTGGCAAGGCAACACCCATCCTGATCCGACCCAACGACCCTATATCTTCTTAAAGCAGTTGGCCTATGACTACAACAACTGGTCAGCCGGTGGCGATGCTATTCAGAATGTCCGGCGCGTAGGATCGCACTGGGTGACTTTGGGGAATGTTGGAGGGTATGGTTTATTCTACAGCTATACACCAACACTTGAGGACCCACTTTCTCTCGACACAAATCTGAGGACAGTAGAGATGAATGGCTTGAGTCCTGTCAATGTCCAGCGTACTGGATGGTATCGTTATCTTTCGTTCTTTGATGTCGGCACAAGTTCAAGCGATCTGAACTTTGAGCAGGTTCGCCAGGATACTACCAGCGATGTGCGATTAGTGATCAGCAATGGTGTGAACTGTAGCGAAGACCCCGGTAATGAGTACTGTCAGGAACCGGCGAATCAGGTCACGAATCAACCTACACAATCGCAATATCGCTTCTGGAATCTCCAATTCTCAGGCTTCTGATCGATATCCTAGCATAGAAACCTATTGTCGGTGCGGGTGATTTAGTCACTCGCATTTTTGCATTTCATTTTGCCCCACTCTGTCCACCTGAATACACCAGATTATGTTTATACAACAAAACAATTAGGGATTTGGTAGGGATCTGCTAAGTTGAAGAGGACCACCTCATCATATAAGATAATGAGAGAAGCCGAAAAACGATAATTCTAGGGAGGATGGACTGCTATGCCATTCCCAAGCAGTATGTTTGCACAAAGCGGTCGTTTCACCGACATTCGTCTGATTGGTCAGGGTGCCGCAGGTCAAGTGTATTATGCCCGTGACAATCTGGGGCGTGAGGTTGCTGTCAAAGAGGCACTGCCTAACGATATCTCATTTCAGAGTATGCGTGCGAAGTTCGAGAAAGAATCGCAACTTCAGGCTGCGCTGCAGCACCCTAACATTGTGCTTGTGTATCATCTGGAAGAAGACCCTGAGACCAGCGAATTGTACCTCATTTGTGAGTATGCCAACGGCGGTTCGTTAGCGGATCATCTTCAGCAACAAGGCACCCTGACTGAGCAGGAAGCGCTACACATCGCAATGGATATTACTACAGCGCTTGGCGAATTGCAACGGCATAAAATCGTCCATCGTGACGTGAAGCCGTCGAATATTCTGCTGTACAAGGACGACGATGGACGTATAACGACAGCAAAACTTAGTGACTTTGGGATTGCTCAGGACCAAAAGATGCGCCGCACCACGATCTTGCCAGGAACCATGCACCCAGGGACACCGATGTATATGGCACCTGAGCAGAGCAACGTTATGACAATTCTTGATACACGCGCAGATATCTTCGCACTTGGCACCACGCTCTGGGAAGGACTCACCAACGAAGATTACAAGCCATTGGTAGTGCAACAAGATGTACTCGATATACGCGAGTACAATCCACTTGTGAGCCGTGGTACGGCGACGGTTTTGAGCAAAATGGTGGAGCACGAAGCACCACAACGCTACCAAACAGCCCATGATCTCCATAGTGATCTCAGACTGGTGCAACGTGGCAAGACACTAGAGCTGTTGGCGGCAAAGAGTGATAGACAGTACGACGAACCTACAGGCTATACTGATCAACGGAATAACTATGCACCAATAGTGCTATTGTTAGCTAGCGTAGGTATGATGTTAGTTTCTTATTTATTCGTAATACCAGGACAAGAGCCTGCCGCGCCACAGGCGGGACCAGCACCAGTGGAAGAAGCTGTTGCAGAAGCAATACCAGAGGAACAACCAGCGGCAGAAGCTGTTGCAGTAGAGATTCCACTACCGCGTGCACGTATTTCACTACAATCAGACGAGTCTGGTCCAACAGGTGTATCTGGGCTACGCCATCGGGGCGAGGAATATCTTGCGCTGACCAACGGCTCAAGAGTTTTGTTCAGCGAGATGCAGAGTCTGGAGGTTATTGAGGTTCGTGAGAATGAGCAACTCGTTGTGGAAATTGTGCTACACGATGGCGAAATCATCGATGGTGTGACACGACATACAGACGACACATTGCTGGAAGGCGACACAGAATACGGTTCATTTGAGCTTGAACTTGGGCAGATTCGGCGTATTGATTTTGAAGAGTAGGTACTCTTTGCTGTATCATAGGATGAGCAGAAACAGCGTATCCTCTGATGTATAAGCAAGGAGCACCTACGGTATGTCTCGTATTCTGATACTCCACGCCTCCGTTGGGACCGGCCACAAAACCGCTGCCAGAGCACTCGCACGTGCATTTGAACTGCGTGGAGCCGCTCAGGTCTGGTGTGAAGACGCACTGGATTACGGCCCATCTATTTTTCGCCAGTTTTATGTCAACTCCTACATCGAGCTTTCGGAAAAAGCTCCAGTCCTCTGGTCCTACTTCTACGAACGTTCTGATCGCGATGATACCAAGCTGACCAAAGACCTGCGGAC
>JBCDFA010000386.1:0-7165 GCA_039178835.1 Chloroflexota bacterium | reverse complement strand
CTACGATCTGACGCAACCAGACTTCGTAACGCAAGGACCAATCCAGAGGGTTGACTTGCCTGAAGGAACGAAGCTTAGTGAACTGCAATGGAAAGATGATGGTCACTATGTGCTTGTCTCATATAAAAATGTACTTGTTATAACAGGGGATGGTGACATCACGAGCATAACTACATCACCAAGTCCTGCTCTTATAGATAGTATATCATTGTTGCAGGATGATGAATTCATTCTAACCACACGGCTTAAACACGAAGGAGCAACTGTTCGCACTATGCCCTTTGACCCAGATAACATACCAAGTATCCCTACGATAAAACTACCAAATGCTGATGGGATATACGAGATCGTCTATACACCTGACGGAAGTAGACCCTAAAGGTTGCCACAAGACATGTGCTTTTTCAGATCATCATGCCTGAGTATGAGGCATTGGGATGACGTAGGATACAACCCTAAAGGTCAAGCCTTTTCGCTACCGACATGCCTGTATTGATACCTGCTTTATCTAGACCCTAAGGGTTGTCCCAAAACACACCCCTTTTTGGCTCAATGACCCCAAGTTTGAACTATTGGGACGGCGTATCATACAACCCTAAAGGTCTGGGAGCCATGTTTCGTGCAGATGCACCCACTCAACCCGATCCTGATCAGGCACTTTTCGAAAGAGTATGGTACTCAAACGAGCCGTTTCACGTTCACCAGTCTGCCATTCTTCGTAGGTCAGCAGACAGTATGGTTCAGACACAACCCGACACTGAATGTTTTTGACACGAACAGTAAAAGGTGGTTTCTGAGCACCATACGCGCCCCAGAAGCCAGTGCAGATCGCCGCTTTAGGTTGCGCGTTGCCACTGGGGTGAATAATGACGAAATCATCGGCCATAGCACCTTCGAAGCGTGCGAATTGCGCTTGTGTTTGTTCGACAGATCCCAATAGCCAGCTTTCGATAAAGTGATGCAGTTCTTGTATTTCATTGGCACATTGTGCTTGCATAGTTGCCCCATTGAATATGTGTCAAGGTTTCAGGACACACCGATTCCTTGATACTCATGCGCTAAAATGCTCATTATAATTGCACTATAATATTGGCCCTCCCATAATAACACATCGCGCCGGACACCTTCGTGCACAAAGCCAACTTTCTCATACACACGCTGGGCACGCGGGTTGAAATCATACACCTCTAGCTCAATACGGTGCAGATTGAGTTGACGAAAGCCATAATCGATCACCAAGCGAGTCGCCTCGGTACCGTACACCTTGCCAAAAGTCGCAGGCCCCGCCAGAGCAATACGATAACTCGCAGTACGGTTTAACCAATCGATGTCATTCAGGACTGCCTCGCCTATATAGGTCGGATCATCTTTTGAGGTAATGGCATAATCAACCCGATCATCGGCTGCTAATAAGCGTGCACAATGCTGTTCGACTTGCTCAAAGGTGAAGGTTTGCTGGGTGCCGGTGAGCCGCATCGATTCTTCGTCTGCGAGGGTGGCAAACATCGCAGATGCATCATCCTTAGTGATAGGGCGTAGGGTAATTGTTGATCCATAGAGAGTGGGTTTCTCAAGCATATTGACTCCAAACATATGTAGTTCTTGATACGACCTTATTAGGTCAGACAATTCCTGTACGACGAGTATACAGAAAACTGCATATCTGTGCGCCATCCGAAAGAGGTATTGTGAAATCGGACCCCGAAGCCTTGACTTTACGGTTCATTTTTGCTATTCTTAAACAAGACTGACTGGTCAGTTTATTATTTCTGATAACACACCACCATCCTCCAACGAACATATTAGAAGCTGTCTTTCTCCTATTTACCCAGAGAGTACAGTTGAAATAGAGCCCAACGGCTTGAGATCAACATCTTCATTTATACAAAGGGTATATCTATGCACATTCTAATCAATGGTGCCGGGATTGCTGGCCTGACTCTAGCCTACTGGTTAAACAAGTTTGGTTTTATCGTCTCTGTTGTTGACAAACGCCCCGACTTACAGGACGCAGGTTATATGATCGATTTCTATGGCCCAGGTTTTGATGTTGCTGAAAAGATGAGCGTACTCGATCAATTACTCACCTGGCACTATCCGATCAAAGACATATCATTCATCGATAGATATGGGAAAACGAGATCATCTATCGACATAGAAAAATTTCGAAGATTACTTCATTTCAGGCACTTCAATTTTATGCGAGGCGATCTCGCAATAGTCCTGTTTGAGATGGTGAAAGATACCGCGCCTATTCAGTTTGACACAAGTGTTTCTCAAATCCAGCAACGGTCTGATGGGGTGCATGTCGCATTCACAGATGGCACAAAGAAAGACTGTGATTTGGTCGTTGGCGCAGATGGAATTCATTCAAAGATCAGGCAACTTGTTTGGAGCGATAAAAAGCAATTTGAGCACTTCTTAGGATACTATGTTGCCTGTAGCATCGTAGAGGATCGTTTTGGCGTGCAAAAATCTGTCTACAGCCATATCGAACCTGGGTCGCACGCTGCGGTGTATCCTTCGCAACCATCGAACGGCAACCCTTTTCGCCTTCAAGTCCGAACAATTGAATATTGATAACCATCAACAACGGCTCGACAAGTTACGTGAGGTATTTGGAAAAAAGGGATGGTTAGATTCTCAATTAATTGACGCGACCAAACAATCACCGTATCTGTATTTCGATGCTGTATCGCAAATCAAGCTTCCCATGTGGCATCAAGGGCGGGTGGCGCTGGTTGGGGACGCATGCCAATGTCTGACACTGTTGGCCGGGCAGGGTGCTTCGATGGCTATGGCTGGAGCCTATGTGCTTGCATCTGAACTAGCACAGGCCAATGGCGATTATTGGATCGCCTTCCCATCATATCAAGCGCAATTAAAACCTGAGATCGATCAGCGGCAGATGCAAGCACAGAAACTGGCAAGTTCATTTGTCCCCAGCAATCATTCCTCAATCTGGATGATGAACCTCTTTTTGAAAGTCACCTTTTTCCCTGGATTTCGCTCATTATTCCAGCGTCAGATAGGTGCTACGGGTATTATCAAGGGCTTGTAGCTGTCATCATGAGAATGGAGGTACTATTTTGAGCTTGCACAACGATCTTCGCCAAGAGCTTGAAGAAACGCGATCAGCTTATCATGCACTGGTGGCCGGGTTGTCTCCAGAAGACTGGACCAAACCCACATCAAACCCAGCCTGGCATGTTGGGGACCTCATGTATCATATCACCGTCGTACCGCGCCTCCAGTCGCTTGATCTGTGGATGCTTCGAAATCTGGAGCACGTGCTCATGCCACCGGCCTTTCTCTTCCATAACTTGAACAAGTGGTACACTCGGCGCGGTGCCAAGCGGCATACCCTCGCAACCATTGGTCAGGCCTATGACGACGCGCATGTGCAGGTCTTGGAAAAGTTGAACCAAATCCGCAACGATGAATGGCACAAAGGTGCGACCTACCCAGGGTGGGATCCGCTCCTGGCGGGCCGTGTCACCATTGAGACGCTGTTTCACTATATCACGCTGCATTTCCATGCCCACGCTGCTGAAATCCGGCAGGCGTTGTAGTCTTCGCCAGCAGATGCAAGCGCAAAAATTGGCAAGTTCATTTGTCCCCAGCAATCATTTCTCAATCTGGATGATGAACCTCTTTTTGAGAGTCGCATTTTTCCCTGGATTTCGCTCATTATTCCAGCGTCAGATAGGTGCGACGAGCATTATCAAGAGTTTGTAACTATCATCATGAGAAAAGCTCCCAATGTTGGTCTTTTTGATCATTCGACTCGCCATAAGGTGCAGAAATCATTATAATAAAGACACATACTCACATGGTCGATCTCTCCAATTGTTCGACTCGTTATAGAGTATTAAAACTAAACACTGATTAACAGGTAGTGATGAAAAAGTGAGTAAGGTATGAAACCCAAATACATCTATTGGCAGGATGAAGATATGTGGCTAGGGTATCTTGAAGAGTATTCTGATTATTGGACTCAAGGCACATCAGAAGAGGAATTAAAAGAAAACTTAATAGATCTGTACCATGAATTTTCTACCAATGCTATTCCGCACATTCGCCGTGTTGCTGAATTAGATATAGTATGAAAAGAAGAGATTTAATTAGAACTCTCGAAGGTATGGGATGCCTATTTATTCGCCATGGTGGAAAACACGATTGGTACCAAAATCCGAGAACTAAAGTCTCACAGCCAGTTCCCAGGCATCGTGAGATCAAAGAACGCCTAGCACAACATATCATCAAGATGTTGAGTGATGATGAGTCTTAATAAAGAATAAGGTCATCCATGAACATATTCTCGGCAAAAACCTACACCTCCTCAGCCGATATCATCTGGCGATTGGCAAAATCATATGACCTTGACTCACGCAAGCAAGGACAGACACTCAATATGTCTAAGACTCAACAGGATGTAATGGTCACTGTGCATTGGTTGTTTGCTGATACACAACGGGTGCTCCTTGGCTACATAACCACAAGTACTGATGGGCAGCGCTATAAACAGCGCGTTCAGCTAACACGTCGTGATGGCACTGTCTTTCCGTATCAAAATGGTTTTGGTGTTGTCGGATCATCTGAGAAATTGCGTATCACTATGTCTGAAACTGCTGGTGCACATATTGCTGCTTTTCAAATGATGCCACACTCATCTGATGGAGAGTCAACAGATATGTGTCTCACTATCAATGTTAAAAGAGTTGTGCCAATGGCACCAACATCAGAGCCAGCACCACAACGCAAACACCTATTGTGGAATACACGCTTACAACGACTCAGATCACGCTTGCCAGGAACTCGAGCACGCACCGAGATAGTCCGTGTCCAGCCAATGCCAGTCGTTGATACACCCATACACACATCGTTTGTGTTTGACTTTGTGCTGCCTCAACATAAGGGGTAAGAGAAAGAGGCTAGAGACTTGAGTCTCGCGGCTGGTTGGTAGCTATCGTTCCAGTTGCCTTCGACAGGCTCAGGCAACCCATCCAACGCCCCATCGCCCCACGGTGCCTTCGACAGGCTCAGGCAACCTACCCGTTTCATCACTCCTTAGACCTTATCCCTTAGACCTAGCTG
The DNA here is from genome assembly GCA_039178835.1 of Chloroflexota bacterium. Taxonomy (GTDB): domain Bacteria; phylum Chloroflexota; class Chloroflexia; order Chloroflexales; family Roseiflexaceae; genus AL-N1. The sequence continues at coordinate 2,068 of JBCDFA010000386.1, read as the reverse complement.
CAAGTCCGCCAGAATGTCGTTCACATCCTCAATTCCGATGGACAACCGGACCAAACGGTCGCTGATGCCTCGCTCAGCACGTTGCTCTGGAGTCAGGTCGCGGTGCGATGAGATAATTGGGAGGCTCACCAGCGAGTAGATGTCGCCCAGGCTAGTAGCAGACGTAATGAGTTCAAGCGAGTCAGCAAAACGAAAGAGTGCTTCTTTTCCACCGTTGCGAAGTTCAAACGACACCATCGCCCCAAACAGGCCATCGAAGGTCTGCGCCGCCAACTCGTGCTGCGGGTGCGCTGGTTGGCCAGGGTAGTAAACACGTGCAACCTCTGGCTGCTCTTCCAGCCAAGCAGCAACAGTAGCAGCATTGGCACATTGTTGTCGCATACGCAAGGCCAGCGTTTTAATGCCACGTGCAATCAGTTGCGCCTCGAATGGTCCCAGGATCGCGCCTAGCAGTTTCGAGTAACGCCGCATGGTATCGCCAACCAACCCGGTACGCGCAATCGCAATCCCGCCTGTCGCATCAGCATGGCCACCAAGGTATTTGGTGGCACTATGCACCACGAGGTCGGCCCCGAGTGTCAATGGTCGATGCAGGATCGGTGTTGTCATGGTGGCGTCGACGATCAGACGTGCGCCCGCTGCACGGGTGAGCTGTGCCAGCGCCGCAATATCAACGATCTTGAGCAGCGGATTCGACAGCGACTCGACGAGTATTACATCAGGGTTGCTAGTGTCGATAGCTGCCTGTACTGCTGCCAGATCACACATGTCGCAGTAGGTCACCTGTACACCCTGCGAGGCAAAGAACTCCTGGAGCAGCGCTGTGGTAGCGCCATAGAGATCGCGTGCGGCCAGAATGCTCCGAAGCTGTGGATGAGTCTGACCACGCGGTGTTCCGGCAGCCAGAATCGCTACATGCAGCGCTGCCATCCCGGAACCAAACGCAACAGCACTCACACCGCCCTCCGCCACGGTCATAGCCTGTTCCAGCGCAGCGAGGGTAGGGTTACCATAGCGACCATAAACATAGGTCTCTTTGTTCTCAAACGCGGCATCAAGGGCGGCACTACTGGGATGGACATACGTTGCACTTGTGTAGATCGGCGTCGTGGTAGGAACCACATCAGAAACAGCTTTTCGTTCGCCTTCGTGCACCAGACGTGTCAACAAACTCCACTGCGATTGTGCATCTTGCATAGCAACTCCTGCTGCAAAAGCCAGCGTGTGATAATGTAGATTATGTTGAATGAAGCAAGAGTATAGCACACTTTCAGATGGCACAAATGGCGCAAGGCGTCTTACTGCGGTGTGGTAATGGAATGTATAAAAAGATCGATCAGTGCAGTGATGCGCTCAGGGGCGGGTGGGCGAGGTGGCCCGTCGGGAACAAACAGACCATCCAGAATGGCATAGGTCAGTAGCGGGCCAATAAAGAGACGGGTGGCTGCATCCACATCAGGAATGTTAACAACCCCACTACGATGAGCTTCACGAAGCAGTATCGCAATACTCCGAAAAGCCCGTTCCGGTGCTGTCGAAGTAAACAAATGACCTAACTGCGGGAGACGCGGCGCTTCCGCAATCAGTACCCGCATCAGCGCAATGTAATCGGGCTGCATAATGCTATTGATGATGCGCTGGGCCAGATCCACGAGCAGCAGACGCAAGGTCTCGGGATCATCGACAGGCCGCTCATCCGTCAACGCCACAAAGGAATCCTTGGGTAACCCATCAAGCAGATGCTGCAACACATCGGCCAGCAAATCTTCTTTGGTAGGGTAGTAGACATACAACGTTTGTTTGGACACAGAGGCCGCTGCCGCGATGGCATCGGTACTGGCACCAGCAAAACCCTGCTCCAGAAACAGGCGCCGCGCTCCAGCGCGAATCTGATCGCGTTTCAGCTGTTTGCGTGTTGTGCGTGCATCGGTTGCCATAACATACCCTTTCAAAACGTACTGATAGGTTTGATTTTAAAAATAAATACAGCACCTGTCAAGTAAATACTTTTTTATTAAAAGAAACATTATATATGTTAAAAAAAGAACCGTGCAGTACAGTTTCATGG
>JBCDFA010000385.1:0-7177 GCA_039178835.1 Chloroflexota bacterium | reverse complement strand
CTTGAATTAGGAATTAACTTCTTTGATACCGCCGATGTGTATGGCTGGGAAGTGGAGCATGGTCACACGGAAGAGATCATCGGGCGCTGGTTGGCGCAGGGCGGGGGACGCCGTGATGCGGTTGTGCTGGCAACCAAAGTCTACAACCCGGTTACACGTCAGGTCAACAAAGCTGAGCCCAACAGTGATGGACGCAATTTATCGGCAGTGAAAATCCACAAACATTGTCGTAATAGCTTGCAACGCCTCCAGACTGACTGGATAGACTTGTACCAAATGCACCATATCGACCATGAATGTCCCTGGGATGAAACGTGGCAGGCTTTTGACAGTCTCGTTAAACAGGGCAAGATCGTATATGTCGGTTCGAGCAATTTTGCTGGTTGGGATATTGCCACAGCCTGTCAGGAAGCATCAAAGCGAGGGTTGACTGGATTGGTTAGTGAACAAAGCATCTATCATTTAGATAATCGCACCGTTGAGTTAGAGGTTGTCCCATCTTGTCGCCATTATGGTTTAGGTCTTATTCCCTGGAGTCCCTTAGGTGGGGGATTGTTAGGTGGCGTATTAGCAAAGCTAGAGAGTGGGCGTCGGGGGAATGCAGATTTTATGAAAAGAGTAGAGGAGAAACGACCACAACTTGAAAAGTATGAAGCGCTTTGTAAAGAGCTTGGCGAGCCACCGGCTGCGGTAGCACTGGCCTGGCTGTTGCATAACTCCGTTGTTACTGCTCCAATCATCGGCCCTCGCACCATGGAACAACTTGAGGACGCCGTTCGGGCAACTGAAATTACGTTGGAAGCAACAGTGTTACAGAAATTGGATGAGATATTCCCCGGTCCCGGCGGCGAAGCACCTATGGCCTATGCCTGGTAATACGGTCGGCTGACATCAGCAGGTTAGTACTGACAGCAACAGAAAACTGAATAAGAGACTGGTTGATTGATGACCAGTCTCTCAATTTCGCGCCTTTGCTCAGAAGAATGTTACCTGCTGATATGCAAAATCTGTAGGTATGTCCAATCTTAAAGCAATGGTGGTGTGCGTTTTTGCTTACTCCTCACTCCCGTAGCAACTCGTCAAACAGTTGCTAGCCCTTCATCTGCAGATCACCAACATCTTCACCAAACGCCAACGCTTCGCCATCGCTCCATGCCCCACCAATTGGTGCGAGTATCAGGTCAATCAGTTGCTTTGTGATTTCAACCTGTTCGTGAAGCTCTGAAAGGTAGAACTGACTGATTAGATTATGTATCTCTGGTTCGTGTTCAGCTAGGTAGGCTAATGCCTGTTTTTCGCCCTGATAGTGCAATCGTCGGATGCCAAAGTAGCTCTGGATCAGCCAGTAGATGTTTGTGCTGAGCAACAGCTTACAGAGTAGCGGTTCGCTTTCGAGTCGTCCGCGCACCTTATCTAGCACATGCCGATGGCCATGCCGTGTGAAAGCCACATCATGGTCTGAATAGTGAACGAAGGATGTTTTTTGCATCTGTTCAAGAAGGGCAGCAACCACGCCATCTTTATCATAGATGATACGCCCATCAAGCAGATTTGTCTCAAACCCCGACAGCACGTCTTGTGTACGCAAGTAGCTGAGCGAGCAAAGATTCAAGTCAACCGGCACACCATCAATATAAAAGTGCAGACTTTCCACAGCCGTGTCTAACCCATCGTAGACGACGAACAGGTCATAGTCACCTACTGCAAAGTCATCGCGGTAGTGTGCCGAACCATATTCGATCAGTCCCACAACCTGTGGATGGTTCTGCAGTTTTTCGACTAATGGCATATTCATTGATATTTTGTAGCTTCGAAAGGGCTCAATAATCAAAGAAGACCTGAGATGATGGTTTCAAACCAAACATCTCAGCGTTTTTGTACCTCACTGGGCCATTGTTACCATATCCTCGCAATGGCTTGTTAGAATGTGATTACAGCATTCCACGTCATTCGTTACTGGAAAGATTTTGCACTAACTTACTTTCGATCATCTCAGCTAATTCCATATGAATTTCGGCACGAGACCGCTCTCCACCATCCGTACAAATAGCCTCATTGTCACCTTCACTTTCCAGAATAGCGGCGCCTCGCGAGGTACACTCGCTGAAAGAGCTATATTGTGTTGCATCAGGGACGGTCTCGTAGGTTACATTTGGAATAAACTCTTCCAGATTTGAGGCATTAAGTCCGGGAACAATGGTATCAGTCGTACCAAGATTGATGACAGATACCGGGATGGTAATATCGCTTAAGCTAGCTGGTGTAAAAACCGTACTTAACTCAGGATCAATGGCAATGGCGACTTTAATATCGCTATTATAATTTGCGTTTTCTAAGCCCGTAATATCGACCTCCTGAAGATCAACGCCATTATCGGAGAACCAGAAACAATCCATTCCTATCGCAGCTTCTCCATCACACATATTTACGTAACTCTCTGGATCGATCTGTGCCCCTGCAAGCGTAAGTGCAGATGTTCCGCCCAGCAAAAAGCCTACTACTCCGACACTATCTTCTTTCATATGAACATTCACCGCCGAGTCGGTTTCAATAGCCTCAAGCGTTGCTGATAAGTCGGAAGGCCGTAGCCAGACCTCAGCAATAGACGCTTGTGCATCATCAGGGCCAAGCTGTGGTGGGTGTGGTACTGCAACAATGAAATCACGCGTTGCGAGATATGAAGCAATCCAACTACTTAGATTTGGGGCAGCCCGTAATCCGCCATGGGCAAGCAGGACTACAGGAAATTCGCCTTCTGCAATAGCCGCATCCTGTTGAACTGGCACACCCTCAAAAACATTATTGCCACCTAGTGTACTAACAGATCCTCCTTCACTTGCGGGATACCAAAGGCTCACGCTTATTGGTGCTTCACGTCCCGGGGTAGCTACTTCCAGTGTACGTAAACCAGCTGCATCTGAAGAATTTGGACGGGCACAAGCGGTGAATACAAAAGACAGGATGACAACCATCATTAAACGGGCATACATCTTCATGTAATAATCTCCACTTTCGAGTAATCCAAAGAATAACGAAATAAAATCCCACTCAAAAACTTGACGTATAAAGCAAGAAAACCTTAATAGTAATGCAGATCACCAAAAGGCGTAATCAATGCATAAGAAACTCACTAAAGCGCAGGAAATATCACAAATTAACGATATATGGGATTATTGATTTTACAGTTAGTCAATCGAGAATTCTTCATTGCAAACACGATTATTTGTCTTATCTATATGCTTCAATGTAAACTACACAATTATACGAATGGAGATATCGCAATGTTGCAGCAATGATCAGCTTTTGTTTTAGTGGATCATGAGAAAAAGAGAGACGTTGTTTTCTTATTTTCATTCAAGGGTACTAGTGAATGCGCTCGAGCCACACAAAAATATTCTCGACTATTGTGAGAGATTCTGGAACAAGCAGTGCCATATTCCAAAGCATATGGAACATATCTTTGGGCAGTTGCCCCCTACTTCAACCCTGGATTGACTAGGCAGTGTTTGCAAACTACAGCCAGAGTAGAATGGACACAATTGTGAGCATGGCCGCATAGTCAGCTGCCCGCTTTTCATAGCGGGTCGCGATCCGTCGGAACTGCTTGAGCCGATGAATGAGTCGCTCTACGCGGTTGCGTGTTTGGTAGCTCCCTTGGTCAAACGATCCACCGCGATGCTGATTGCTTTTGCGGGTAATCGTGTCGCGAATGCCGCGTCGTTTGAGATGCGCATGAAAGAGTCGGTTGCTATCGCCTTTGTCCGCAACGATCTGTTTTGGACGGATGCTCGGTCTGCCACATCCTGACCGTTTCACCGAGCCTTGTTGCATGACCTGTTCAGCCACACGCAATTCGTGACGATCCCCGGCGGTCAACACCAATGTCATGGGCTTGCCACCGCTCTCAGCGAGCAAATGGAGTTTGGTGCTGAACCCACCGCGACGGCGCCCTAAGGCTGCGGTGGCCGGGTCACTTTTTTGCCCCAGCAGCATGTTGCTGGAAAATGCGATCCCAGACACCGCTTTTGCACCAGCGATGAAAGCGGCTGTATACCGTTTGCCACGTGCCGTCGCGCTCAGGCAAATCGCGCCACGGCGCCCCCGTTTTTACTATCCACAGAATGCCATTCATCACGGTGCGATGATCCAGATTCGTTCGTCCGGTTTTCGGTTTCTCTGGGGGAGCAGCGGTTCCAATTGCTCCCATTGTTCGTCCGTCAGTTCGTGTCTTTTTCTATGCATGCCACTGAGTCTACACGCATTGCTTACGTTTGCAAACACTGCCTAATCATCCTGTGATAGACTCACAAACTGGACAACAGATTGTATTCCCATCTGGTCATGTAACGGGTTATCACGCTGACCAACAATACTGGGATCAATGGCATCAAGCTGACCTAGCAGATAAAGGAACGCCAAATGTGTCATTACAATTACAAACCTTTTATAACTTACGGGAATCATAAGTAGAATAGTTGGAGTATTCTATGGTTGAGGAAGTGCAAATATCATTGGCTACATTGATAAAGTACGTCTGCCAACAACTGTCAGAGGCGAGAAATCAACGTGATCTGACACGTGTGCCGAATTTGATCGAAGGGCTGGAGCTTATGCGAGAGGCGGCTTGGTATCATCAAGACCAGGTATTTGCCAAACTACTTGATGATTTGATCGGTGCAGCACAAGATACAATGGTTGGTGTCGAGTGGAAAAGCACAATACCCTCAATGCAACAAATTGATACCTTGTTTTCTGGGTAATAGAGTATAAATCTCAGGGGTATACTCATAGGTGTGCCTATGAGTATACCCCTGAGATTTATACTTCCAGGTATTATCAATCAATAGCTACTCAATGATGATACCACGAGTCATATCTATGGTCTCGCACGGATTAGGCGTACCAAATTCAATCACATAATGGTCACTCATCCTTGCTACTCAGTGCTCAACGAGGCAGTCCAGCCAACACTTTCGCGCCACATGATCGCTTCGAAGGCATCCGCACGTTCCCCTCATGCCCGAAGCTCATCCGTCATCTGAGCCAGACTCGCCTCAGTTGCCCAGCCTTGTTGTATCGCCACAGACTGAAACGAGGCACTCTCAAGAGGCGCAATATGTGTTTGTGCTGCGGTAGCGATCGCATCAGCCGATCCACGACTAATGCAGTTTGCCCCACTACTTGTTGTTGTACATCCAGCCTGTACCAGAAGGCTACGTTGCTGCCGGGCATAGGCTGGGCTGGCACCATTAAACATAGCAACCTTGAGCGAAAGCTCCCGAAACGCATCAAGAACAGGAGTTACCGGTTCAAGTAACCAAACACTGTAGTCGGTATCACGCACCCCAATCACACCCCCAGGCTTGAGCACGCGCACACACTCACGCAGGGCATCGAGTGGTTCCGGCAAGTGATACAACACGGCATGCGCGAATACAGCATCAAACGACTCATCAGGAAACGGGAGGGAGTTGATGCCAGCAATCTCAAATCGCACATTGCTCACACCCTGTTCTTGGGCAAGCGCCTGAGCACGCTCGATCTGAATAGGCTCGATATCAATTCCTACCGCTTCACCTGGCGCAACAACATCTGCAAGACCCAGTGTAATAGAACCAGGACCACATCCACAATCCAACAAACGCATGCCAGAACGCAGGTGAGGCAGCAAAAAGGCCGCGTTTGTGGCCGCCGTCCGTTGACTCATCCACTGATGCGTAGCGTCACTGTATCCAAGACTGTACTGTGCTGATTGGGGTGCGTTGGTATCAGAAGTATCATTCTGTGACATATATCTCCTCCTATCAACTTAATAACCACAACTCTGAACAGATCAACCAAACCAAATCTTACTATCAGGAGAAACGTCCGGCATACCGTCTTATGGAGATCTCTTCAACTCTTGCCAGTGATCACGACTCAAGGTCCAGAAGGGATCATCGCCCGCCATTGCAGGGGGGCGTGGCGACTCTGACAAGCCACACCGTGTATATAAACGCCTTGCTGCTGTGTTTACCAAACTTGGCTCGGTCCACACATATTCGCATGCGTCACTGAACGCAAACGCCTTGTTGATTACCGCACAGAGCGCCCTGGTTGCGATGCCCTTACCCTGAGCCTCTACACACAGCTTAATATCCAGACCTGCATACGAACCAACAAGATCGAAATGAACTTCTCCGCACCGATTCCCATGCTCATCCAGAACAATAAAGTGATGAAAATGAGGCAGAGATACGCGCTGATCGTACCATTTGTTGATGGCCTCTTCATTCACACCAACGCCATTCGGGAACCCAACCCACTGCATCACTCGACCATCGTTCCAGAGGTCTCGGAGGAATGACAGATCATTGGCACTGGTTGGCTTCAAGGTGATACTGGTCATCTAATTCTCCTCATTTATGTGCGAACAGGTTGACTACATCTGTCTTGTTTATGCGGTTTTCTCAATTCGGTTGAATGCCCTGAGTTTCAAAAGCTTTTCCAGTGTGATAACCCCTGACCATTCCAATCGCGCTTTCTTCCAATCATCTGGATATGCGTCACCCCAGGTCCAGGTCGGTGTCCATGAACCATCTTCGTTCTGTGAGGCGATCTCGTAATCCAGATTTGCGTCGACTGCCTCTTCGAGGCCATCCATAAATGGCGAGTCAGGACTCTCCACAACTTGTAACGGTCGAAGGCTGTACCCCTTCCACTGTGTGGGATCGCAAGCAACAGTTTCCTTGATGAGTTCTGTCAGTTTGTGCCGGACTTGTTCTCGGACCATTTGAGGGAGGTTTCTTGTTTGTAGCAGGCGCAAACAGCAAAGAAGTTCGTGCATCTCGATAGTGTTCAAGTCAGACAAGTGGCCAATCACTTGATCAGATACCAACCGAACAATCTCAGCGGGGACATGTTCCGGAAAATCATACAGATAACCTAGAATCTCTGCCGTTGGGTTCAGAGAGAAGCTGTTAAACGTATCCTCACGTCCAGTCTGATTCCACCATGGTGCGTGGGGACTTGCATCTGCCGATGTCGGTATAATCCGCCAGTGTCTACGCGCTCTATCCAGCGTCCTGAGCAAGTAAGAAACAGCCTGTGCGACCACGCTATCATCTGGTTTTGCGGCAGTGGTTCGGAATATCTGGAAGGCGATTGACGTACAGAGTGCTGAACTTTCTGTTGCCCG
>JBCDFA010000384.1:0-7186 GCA_039178835.1 Chloroflexota bacterium | reverse complement strand
GTTTTATATCATAAACAAAAATTTATTTAGTGCACTTAGTGTATAATCGTAAATACCCCGTACACGAATCAGCACTATTTCTCAGGCAAGCTAGCACAAACAAAATAAATAATGTAGACCTGTCACTATTTACACCTGTTTAGCTGATGTATTGATATGCTCTGACACGTATCTTTTACATTCCTACAAGCATACAATGGTCCTATATGCGACTAGGCCGTGTTTACAAACTCGATGTAATCCTGTCCACGTAGGTGCGTGCGTAGAAAAAGGCACAGATGAACAATGGGCGCACCTTGAACCGTTACTGCCACTGCAGCACCCGAGAACCGGACACACCAATCGCGATTACCGAACCATCATAACAAGGAATGCTGTGGATTCTGGACACATGCCTCCCTGGCGCGATCTGCCGGAGCGTTATGATACGTGGGAAACGGTGTACGGCCACTTCCATCGTTGGCGCAGGAGTGGGGTGTGGGATCGTATTTTCCCGTGTCTGCAATAGATCAAAGATTGTGATGGACGAGTGGATCGGGCGGTACATTCTATTGATTGCAACACTTTGTGCTCAGCAATACGCGGCAGGGGCAAAAAAGTACCCCGAACACCAAGGCCTTTGGGCGCAGTCGCGGAGGCTTCAGCACAAAAATCTATCTGAGAGCCAAAGGCGTTGGGATCGTCGATAACCGTGGTGCTGAGGGTTGATGAGCGGCGCAGGTTATGTATGGCTGAAACCGTGATGCCGTAGGCCCTGAGCAACCATCGGCGCGGTGCTCCATTCGGCAAGGTCCTGTATGCACCTCCACAATCGCGTGGAGCGATTGATGAACCGATTACAGCAGTTCCGCTGGATTTCCGCTACGAAAAGCGGTCAGCAAATGATGGCACAATGCTCACGATGGCCGCTATGCTACGCTGGCTCTCGTTTGCAAACAGACCCTAGTCCTTTTGATATAGCCACCATCTATGCTACATAGTCGCTACAAAATACCGCTTGATAACCATGGCCATAACACCGAAACATCATATGATGTAGCCATATTCGTTATATGCTCTAGCTTAGGTCAGGAGAGATTGGCATATGTGCTGTTACAAACGTAAACCAGTAGAACGCGTTCATACCCACCAAGAGGCATATGAGGGAGAAACTGTACGGCTTGATCCATCAACGGCCCAATGGCAACCAGTATCGTCTACAACTCGTTGTCACCACTTCCCCTGGTGGATCTTATGGTTTATCTGGCCTGCCTTCTTCATGCTCAAGTGGCTTGCCCCAATTATCATTGGCTCATCGGCCGCAATGCTGCAAACCCTAAGCACAATCAGCGTGCCGCTCCTTCCGCTCATTCTGATTGGCATCGGTGCCGCACTCCTCTATCGAGAACGTACCCGTACTGCTCAAAATCGTCCTGATTCGACATCCTACGAAACGTATAGCGAGGAGTAACAACACATGCCTTCAGTTATGTCTGGTCGCTACACTGCGAATCATACTGAGTCGTTCGTTGTCTTTCTGATCGGGATGCGGATCAATCGCTGGCGTGCTTTCAGAAAGTGGATACCAACCGCCCGTGCCATGATGCCAATGATCCAAGCATTACAGCAATATCCTGAAAAAGGTTTTCTTGGCGGCGAAGCATTTCTGTACTGGCGCGGGGTTGGTTTTATCCAATACTGGAAGTCATTTGAGGACCTGGAACGATTTGCTCGCAATCCATCGGACTCACATCTAAGCGCATGGCGTGATTTTAATCGCAACATTGGTGCAGATGGGAGTGTTGGTATCTGGCATGAAACATACAGAATTGAGCAAGGACAGTACGAATCAGTCTACGGGAACATGCCTATCTTTGGTTTGGCCGCAGCAACCAGCCATGTTGCGGTAAACAAGCAGAATGAAACAGCCCGCAAACGCATTGATAACACACACCAGTTAATCCATATCGAAGAGTAGGCATCAACACCTAACGTCTATTTTGCATTCAAAATGGAGTTCTATCATGCAAACAACGACAATTATTCCTATCAACTTGCAGATCGCCAACGCATATATTGTGCGCGGAAAGCAAACTATTATCGTTGACACAGGAGGTGCTGGAAAGACTGATACCATCCTCCAAGTGTTGAAAAAGCATGATATTGCTGCAAAAGATATCTCGCTTATTCTGCACACCCACGGTCATACCGATCATTGTGGAAGCACAAAAGAGCTACAGGAGCATATCCAAGCCCCAACCACAGTTCATCATCTGGACGCCGACATGGCCCGGTCTGGCAGGAATGATCCTTTGGTGCCAACCAGCCTTGAAGCCCGTCTCATTCGCCCTTTCGTCAACCAGCCAGTGCCAGGATTTGAGCCTGATGTATTCATTGATCGCGAAATGTCATTACATGAATATGGCGTCGCAGCCAAGATTCTATTGACACCAGGTCACACTCCTGGCTCCATCACGCTGCTGACTGATGATGGCAAAGCGATTGTGGGAGATCTCCTGATGGGCGGTATGCTTGGCGGAACATTATTCCCCCACCAACCAAAATACCACTATTTTGCCGACGATTTGGCGCAGGTGCAGTCAAGTTTGGCAGAGGTGTTAGCCCATCAGCCTTTAGATATCTATGTTGGTCACGGTGGACCACTGACCATCTCTGCTATTTACAAACGCTTTGCAAAAGATAAAATGTTTGATGCGAACAGACCGCTTAGGGATAGGGTACAATAATATAAACAACTATGTACCCAGAAGATACGACCATGAACAGATCTAGCGCACATGCATCACACAAAACCGCACCACCAATTTTTGCAGCTATGGATCAGTCACCTGCTGTAATGTGGTCTGCTATTATCGCCATCTTTGTTGGTTGTGGGATACCGCTCCTCGAAGGGGTTATCAACAACTGGTCATCAATACGTCTTATAAGTTACATTGCACTGATACTCCTCTATCTGCTGATGATGCAAGGTTGGCGCCCACTACCCATAATCCAGGCATGGTGTGGCAACTCCTACTGGTCATATGCGTTCACCATTGGCTTAATTGGTTTAGGGCTACAGGCCATCAGCGGGAATTATTTTGTCCAACTCATTGTCTTTGCTATACCCATCGTTCACACGGCAACTCGCTGTACGCCACGACAGACTGCTCTGATTGCGCTATTGTATCTTGGGTTAATGCAACTGGGGCTTTGGTTAAGTGGCTGGCGCGATCTCCCAGCATTGACGATCCCCCTCATTGCATTGGGCTCACTCATGGTTTTTATGTATGCTTTTACCCGCGTTTCTATTGATCAGGCTGAGGCACGGCAACAAGCCGATACGTTGGCACATGATCTGGCGCGTGAGCGCGATTATCTGCGGCGCCTCGTCGATGTGACGGCTACACTGACCAGCGATATCGATCTCACATCAGTACTGTCTAAAATGGCCTCGGAAGGGCGCATACTGGCCCAAGCCAGCATAGCAAGAGTATGGTTACACGAAGAGAACGAAGATCCCCAAGCGGCACCAAACTTACATCTTGCGGCAACCGTCTCACAAAATGGCGTACTTCCAGCAGAGGCACCTCTGCCTGCCAGCAACACCACATTGTTACTCCAACTTGTCGCCAAAGGGGTGCATATCGGCACCCTTGAACTGCATCGTGATGACCCGATCCCCTTTACAGCAAACGACAAACACAGACTCCAACCATTTGTTGATGTAGCAGCCATAGCCATTGTCAATGCACGACTGTATGAGCAATCGCGCCTGTCGGCTACTCTCGCCGAACGTAATCGGCTGGCACGTGATCTCCACGATACGATTGCCCAGGGTTTGACCGCTATCAACATGCAACTCGAAGCTGCCCAGAAAAACTTTGCCCGTGACCCATCCCGTGCGCAGACACGTGTTGGACGGGCTCACGAATTAGCCCGTGAGACGCTGAAGGATGTACGTCGTAGTGTATGGGATCTGGCCTCGCCGCTGATCGACGGAGAACGTGTAAGCGATGAGTTGACGCGTCAGGTTGAGCAGTTTGCCAACCGTACTGGAATACGTGCGCACTATCAGCACAGTGGCCCACCTATCGTTTTGGATAATGCGGTCGCTGTCCAAATCGTGCGTATTGTACAAGAAGCACTCAAGAATGTTGAAAAACATGCTCGAGCTAGTGAGGTTACAGTTACCTCAACCACAAATAATGAGCATTTCCGTATCCACGTACATGATAACGGGATTGGTTTTACACCCCAAATGGTTGTACCGCAGAGCGGGGCTAAGGACCAGGGTTTTGGTCTCCATAGTCTACGCGAACGAGCGCGTCTAGTCGGCGGAGCATTGCAGATTGCCAGTGTACCTGAACAGGGAACAGATATTTCTATCGACATTGCACGTGAAACATTGTAAACATTTTTGCGAAAGATAGAGTGAGGATACAGAATGGCTATTCGAGTTTTGATCGTTGAAGATCAGCGGATTGTGCGGGAAGGGTTAGTTGCCATGCTTGAGGACGAGGAAGAGATCGATATTGTTGGTGAAGCAGCCAACGGGCAGGAGGCACTCACACTTTTTGCCGAACTTACACCCGATATTGTGCTTATGGATCTCCAGATGCCCATTATGGATGGGCCAACCGCAATTCAGAACCTTCGCAAGACACATCCCGATGCACGCGTTCTGGTATTGACCACCTACGCCACCGACGAATTTATCTTCAAAGCCCTGCGGGCAGGCGCAAATGGTTACATCCTCAAAGACACCTCTGGCGATGAGTTAATGGCTTCAATCCACGCAGTTCACGCCGGTCAAACCCAACTTTCGCCCGAAGTCGCTGCACGGCTTGTCGCAGGTGTCAGTATGGGGACTCCTGAACCGCTTACACCACGTGAGTTAGAGGTGCTCACATTGATGGGAAAAGGGCATAGTAACGGCGAGATCGCCGACTCACTGGTGATAGCACCGCGTACAGTCAAAGTCCATGTCCAGAACATTCTGGGCAAACTGGGAGCCTCCAACCGCACCGAAGCGGTGAGCATCGCCGTCCGACAACAGCTTATCAGCTTATAGCGCCTTGAATTGGTCAACACTAGTATTCGTCATCTGGTTGCTGCAAAGCCATTGACGCAAATTCAAGTTCCCCTTGTTGATCAAGCTGCTTGAGCATCGTATCAACACAATCGGACGAGAGATCGCGCACGACAACGATATTGGCCAACCAGATACCTGGTTCCGCCTGTGGCTTGTCCAATAGTTCTTGCAGGTACGATGGTGTCATAAACCAACACCATCGGCGCTGTCCATCGCTCAAAACAAAGCTCACTTCAACGGCATCATGTGTGCTGTCTTCAACCGCATCATCGAACTGCCACGTAACCAGTGTCGGTGCAACCCCACCTTTTATCTCAAATAATCCACGGGGAAACCACCGGACACGTTGGTTATCAGCCCGAATCTTCACCTGTCGTTTATGGTCATCCATATCTAACAACAGATACTGTTTGCCACGGGTAAGGTGTTCACGATAGACACTGATACTGAGACATGTAATAGTTTGACTCATCACACTGCTCCTACCACCAACCGCGCCACAATTGACGTGGTTGAGCAAATTCAAGTGGCTCCTCGTCATTGTCGAGATAGGCACGCAACCAGAGTTCGAGCGTGAGCACCAGCCAGAGCTTGGCCCCCTGTCGCGACCAGACCGAACCACGGCCTTGCAACCAGAGTTTGAGCGTATCGGTGCGGAAGAGCCCACGGGCTCGTGCCTGCGGTCCAAACAGTAGTTCCCGTGCAAGCATCCGAATGGGACCATGCAGCCAGTGCTGTACCGGCACCCGCATACCACTCTTAGGACGATCAATGATGGTGCTGGGAAGCAGATCGCGCACAGCTTCCTTGAGCACCCACTTCTCATTCGCCCCTGCCAGCTTCAGCGTTGGCGGGATAGCAAAAGCATAATCGACGATCCGCTGATCGAACAGGGGTGATCGTCCCTCTAAACCACACGAAGCGGTCAGCCGCTCAACCTTGGTCAGGATGTGATGTGCGCCTTTGGTCCGCACGTTACAGTACAACAACCGATTAAGATAGTGTTGCATCGACTCGCATTCAAGATAGGGCTGCACCAGGCGCTCCAGTGGTGGCGCATTTCGTAGATCGTACAACGCGTCTTGTGTTAACAAGACGGGGAGATCTTCGTAGCATTTCCGATAGGACCCCAGATACGCCTGAGCACGCGCCAGCGGGTCTGGATCATCTCGTTGAAGTTCGTAAAGTAACATTGGTAGATTCTTGGGGCCACCAAAACACGGATCACCACCCTCGCCGTTCAGAATAGTCTGCATCCCATCAGCCGCTGCGGCCTGTGACAACAACAGATTGGGGACGGTCAACGGGTCGCCCACAGGACAGTCGAGCCGAGCCACCGCGTCCGCGAGATTCGCAGCGATCTGTGGCCCACTCACCGTGAGGATCTTCTGAGGAAGGCCACAATGGGCGGCAACCAAGCCAGAATAGGCCAATTCATCGGTATACTGTTTCCCAAAACTGATCGAATAGGTGGTAATCGGCTGGTCGTGATGCCGCGCAACCAGGGCTGCCACCAGACTGCTGTCAATGCCTCCTGAGAGAAACACGCCCACGGGCTGATTCGTTGGAAGGTGTGACTGAACAACCTGTTCGAGCAACTGGCGCAGATGCGCGACATATGCGTCTGGTGGTGTGTCGACATCACATGGTTGTTCCTGTGGTTCCCAGTAGTTTAACTGTTCCGTAGGTTGGCCAGGGTTCAGTCGTACCACACAGCCAGGTAACACCTCCAGCACACCTTCGAGCAGAGTTTCACTTCCTGGGAGATAGGCAAAAGTCAGGAATGAACGCACCGCAGAGAGATTGAGTTGTACAGAGAAGCGTGGCCAGCGTCGCAGCGCACGCAATGTCGACGCTACAGCCCAGGTGCCATCAACGTTAGTGTAGAAGAGGGTCCGTGCACCAACCGGATCGCGCATCAGCAGTAGACTAGTACCATCCCAGATCGCCATCGCAAACATGCCCACCGCTAGCGTAAAAGCCTTTACACCTCTCTGGGCATACAGTCGTAGCAGCAGTTCTCCATCACTACAGGCGGCCTGATCACCATCCAGATGTCGCAGCACTTCTGTGCGATTGTACAGCGTTACCTCACCAACAGCCGTAAGCTGG
>JBCDFA010000383.1:0-7204 GCA_039178835.1 Chloroflexota bacterium | reverse complement strand
TTGTACTATTCGCTTGATCGCCGTCTCGATGAGTAGCGTGGTGTTTGATGTAATTGCACCCGAATGACATAGCATTACTACACAGTATGTTCAAGTATAAGAGAACCAACACAGGAGAACTTCCATGCCCCGAAACATATGCTTATGTCTACTCGCTTTACTCATGGTATTGACCGGATGTGTCCCCGAAGCGTCTGTGCCACCACCCAACCCTAGTCCCGCAGATGCGCCCACGACCGAACCGATAGATGGTCCAGTCGTGATTACCTTTGGCGTACCGGGGCAAGCAATCCCAACCTATGTCCCAATGGTCGAAGCTTTCAATCGCGAACAGGCCACCATTCAGGTGCAACTGGTAGATACCACTGATACAATACGTCCATTGCTTGAGGATCTCTCGACATCACCTGATGAAGTTTCCCGCACACTGGCCGGTCTTGCCGATACCTATATTGGCAATGGCTTCTCGGAGGAGGCTGAACAAGATCTGCGGCCCTTTATCGAGGCCGATCCTGCGTTTGAGCCTGATGATTTCTGGCCAGGTATGTTGCCGGAGACCGGGCCCATTCGGCGCCTTCCCCAGAGCACCCGTGTAGAGGTCTTTGAGTATAATCAGGAGCTCTTCCAAGAACGTGGCGTGGCAGAACCGCAGTCAGATTGGACCTGGCCTGACCTGCGACAGGCACTTGAACAACTGGCCGAGCGTGATGGTAATACCATTACTACTTACGGTATGACCGTGACTGATAGTTCTTTTGAACTGGCACTACGGGGAGAACTGGCCGAGGCCGGCGTTGCGATGGACCATCAACGTGATGATCAATCAGCAAATGAGTTGCTGTTACCTGATGACCCGGCGGCAGTAACCGTGGTTGAAAATGTAACACAGTTGATCCGGTCGGGAGGCCTATTTACAAATCAATTTAACCCGGATGAGATCATCGATGTGCAAAGACTGGTCGAAGACCAACAAGTGGCTATCTGGCCCTTGTTTTATACTATTCCTGATCGGCCGTGGCCCTTTGCTACCAATGTGGTAGCTTTTCCACAAATACCGTATCCTCAGATAAGTTCTGGCATATCGAATGGTGGCTATGTGATGAGTAGTGGCACCCAATATCCCGAAGCCGCCTGGCGCTGGTTGAGCTTCCTGAGTCGCCAGCCTCCCCAAAGCCAAACGGGAGCATTTGTCCCGGCCCGTCGCTCGGTGCTCGAGCAAGAACAGGTGCTCGAACAGCTTGACCCTGCCGTTGCAACAGCGGTTGAGCAAGCGCTGAACCAACCACAGATCAATCCCATATTACCGGCCGGATGGATAGACAGTGCCATTCGTGATGTCATCCAGAATGATGTTGAACCTGCATTAGCAGTAGAGCCTGCGTATGCAGAAACCCAACGCATTTGGGAAGAGGTCTTACAACAACCAACACCGACCCCCGGTCCGCCTATCATCGTTGCCACACCGATACCGGAGACCGTCGCCGAAGAAGGTGAAACGGTCCTGCGCTTTATGGGCAGTGAGGACCACAATCGTACCGCCCTCGAACAGGCGGCCCAGACCTTTAGTCAGGAACGGCCTGGCCTTGCCGTCACCATCGTCGGGACCGAGGCCGAACAGCTCGAACTGGCAGAACTCGCGCAGACCAGCGATTGTTTTGCCACCAACCTGTTTCGACCACCACAAGACCTCACGGCCCTGCTCGATGTCCGCCCTTTCCTCGATGCGGATACCCAGCTACCTACGGATGCCTTCCCACCCCTTCTGCTCGACCTGCTCACACAGGACGGGCGCTTGCTGGGCTTGCCCTACACTGCCGATGCCCCGGTTCTGGTGGCGAACACGACATTGGTAGACGCCCCATCATGGCCCCCCACCCCGGACTGGACCATGACCGACCTCCAGCAGGCCGCCGCACAACTCTCGCAAGGCAGCAATGACGACCGCATCTATGGTTTTGCCTTTAGTCCACTCCTTTTTGTCGAAGGGCAGGAACTCTTGTTTCAGCAAGCGCGTCAGCCGGTGTTTGACCCGGCCAGTGGACAACCCCAGTTCACCGACCCCGCGCTCGTCAACGTGCTTGATGAGGTGGTGGCCTTGCTCGCCGAGAGTGCCCCCTATGAGCAACTGTCTGGGTCGACCATCGACATCCTTGACCGCACTGATTCATTGTTGCGCACCGAACGCCTGGCCATGTGGCTGGATACCATTGAGGGCATCGAGGAGTATACCAGCTTCTATGTAGATGAAGAAACCATTGATGTACAGCCCTTCCCCTTTGACCTCGGCGATGGGGGGCAACCAACCCGCATCCGTGGATTGCACATCTCTGCCGAGACGGAGTATGCCGATGGTTGCTGGGAGTGGATTAGCTATCTGAGTGGAGTAGACACGGTAGTGCCACCGGGGATACCCGCCCGCCAATCCGTGGTGGACAGCCCGGCGTTTCAGGCCCAATCCCCAGCGTGGCTCATCAGCACTGCCGAGGCGTACCACACCCACTGGCAGGCGTCCCAAGCGATGCCCGGCTGGTGGCAAACCCGAAGCCCGCAGGAACAGGAGCCGTACTGGTTTTATCAAGCCCTAGATGCGGGCTTGCAAGGGGGCAATCTGGAACAGGAATTAGCTGAAGCCCAAACCACAACCGCCCAGTACTGGGATTGTGTGCAGAACGACGGGGAACCGGGCGAATGTGCCCAGCAGGCAGACCCTGATTATGACGGACGGTGGCAGATCGACGAAAGCGAATAACAACGAATTGAAGGTGTCGGGCTTGCCCCGGCACCTACCAATCAATCAGGGCGGCCACAGGGGGCTGCCCCAACCTTTCAATCCTAATATTGTTCGATACAAGCCTCTTAACCCTTACCCCGCGCAAATCAAACCATAACAAACAGGGCGGCCACAGGGGGCCGCCCCAAACGTACAACATCGCCTCAACCACTGACAGAATAACTAGCCTCTAGTCTCAAGTCTCTAGCCTCTCTTAATCCTCACTCATACCGCAGCGCTTCCACCGGCAACAACAACGCCGCACGTCGGGCCGGGTACACGCCAAAACCAAGCCCAATGGCCGAGGCAAAGACAAGCGCTACCCCCACCGCACCCCACGCGATTGGCGCACCCAGTCCGGTAGCGGTTCCGACCAATACCACCAGACCAATAGCAACACTAACGCCAATCAGACCGCCAAGCAGGCTGACCGCCAACGCTTCGAGCACAAACTGTCCCAGAATATCGCTATCTGTCGCACCAAGGGCCTTCCGCACACCGATCTCACGGGTACGCTCTGTCACGGCAACCAGCATAATATTCATAATGCCGATACCACCAACCACGAGGCTGATGCCAGCCACCAGTGCGACAAACCCGGTAATTACACCATTGATACCGCTCAACACATCGAGTGCCTGGGTAGGAAGCGATAGCTCAAAGTCATCGATGGCAGCTTCGGGCACCTCACGGCTTGTCCGCAGCGTATCGCGGATGAGGGTCTCGGCCTGATTAACATCCTGCTCACTGGAGAGCCCAAGCAGAATGCTATTCATCTGCAAGCCACGTCCAGGCAGATCGAGACCACTGACAACTCGCAACCTGAGCGTACTCACCGGAATAAGCACCCGCGTGTCGGAGGAGAATGGACCACCAAGCTCTTCCAGTATCCCCACAATCTCCAGCGGCTGACCATTGATCTCGATGAATTGCCCAATTGCCGCCTCCTGGGCTGCCGGATCATCACCAAAGAGATCGGCAGCAACGATACCACCGATCACTGCGACCCGTGACCGATCTGCTTCGTCAGAGGGCGTCAGAAAACGCCCGTAGGCCAGTGGCACGGTCTGAATATCGCTATAGGTTTCATTGATACCGACCACTGACGCACCAACAGATGTTGTCGCAAAACGCACATCTAATGACTGGATAACTTCTGGTGTAATCGCACGAAACAGGTCAGGATGCTCTACTGCCATACCTTCCAAGGCACGGTAGTCCTGTATCGAGAGCAGACCATAGCCAGGAACATCACGTGCACCAATAGCTCCTGGGTCGCCTGGTTGCACTGCAATACGCCGTGTGCCTAGATCAACGAACTGCTCAAACACCGAACTCTGGACAGCATTCCCCAGCGACAAGACCGCGACCAATGTTCCCGTGCCGATGATGATACCAAGCATCGTAAGCAGTGAGCGAAATTTATTGGCACGCAAGCTATCGAGTGCCATAGCGATTTGTTCTTTGAACATGTATGTGCTCCAAACGGAGATAAAGAATGGTAATCAGAAAAAATCAGGTTGCCAGACGCGGCTGCCCGAAACGGCCACGAAACGCATTCACGGTGACCACCAGCGCAACCGTGAGCGCCATAACGACTGCTGTTGTAACAACAGGTGCCACGCCGGAATGCTCAACTGCAATGGCGATATAGGCCCAGACCACGACGAGCGTGTAAGCTGGAGACGCAAAACGAGTTCCCACAGCCAGACCAATGCCTGCACCAATGACGAGCATAATCGCGCCCCAGATGCCTGCGGAAAGTCCCCAGCCATCCCAATTCAACGAATAGAGCAAGGTGCCAACATTCACAATCGTCGCTATCGTTATCCAGCCACCATACACACTAAAGGGAAAACGTACCAGCCAGTATTCTGCTCTGGATACAGCGGTATTCCCTAGATCGAGGCGGACCAGAATAAACATCAGCGTGATCAACATCACAATGATCAGTGGAATATTCAACCAGAGAATCTGGTAGCGCCACGTCACGATCCAGCCAATATTGGCGGCACAATTCACGAGAAAAATGGGATCGATGCTGCGAATACGCGGATTGTTACGTTGTGCAGGTAAGGCCTGATAGATCACAAAACCAATCAACCCCAGATAGATAAGACTCCAGATACTGAATGCATAGCCTGCGGGAATGATCACCACCGGATATTGATCGGACAACTCTCCAACGCTGACACCACCGAGCGGGATAAAATTGATCGGGATAACAAGTGCGAGAGCGATAATGTTCAGAATCTGTCGTGCCATTGCATTCATGGTGTTGGTGCTCCTTTTGCTTTGAGTACAATCAATTAATCACGCGGTATTTCAACCATCTCCGGTACCTTCTCCGGCACCTTAGTAATAGATGGCTCAAGCGCTACACCGTAGTATGATTCGAGAATGTTGTCAGCAAGTTGCCCATCACGAAGACCAATCACACGATCCATCTGTCGTCCTACCTCAGCATCATGAGTAATCACCACCAGCGTGATACCCTGTTCATGGTTCAGTTCACGGAATAACTCAAGAACCTCACTACTCGTACGAGTATCAAGTGCCCCGGTTGGCTCATCAGCCAATAACATACTTGGTTTGCCGACAAGCGCACGAGCAATAGCAACCCGTTGCTTCTGACCACCAGAAAGCTCATTGGGGCGGTTATTCAGTTTTGATTCCAACCCGACTGCGGTGAGTGCCGCACGAGCGCGTTCGGTGCGTTCAGCCGCACTGATACGCCCATACACGAGTGGGAGTTCCACATTTTTGAGTGCAGAAAGACGCGGCAGCAAATTAAAATTCTGGAAGACGAACCCAAGCTTATCGTTACGTACATGCGCCTGTTGCTTGCGATCCAGGTTGCTCACATCCTGACCATCGAGCCAGTAACGCCCACTGGTCGGCACATCGAGCAACCCAATGATGTTCATCATCGTACTTTTGCCACTGCCCGAAGGACCCATAATGGCAACCATCTCGCCCCGCTGAATCTCAAACGAGACATGATCAAGCGCTCGAAATGGCACATCGGAACCATTTCCCTCAAAATCTTTAATGACATCTTCAATACGAACAACACTCTCGGTAATATAATCTGTGGTCATGGAGTCCTCTGTATTGTCAATTTAATGTAGTGTATGAATACGAATGCCAAGCATAATGAGATTGATAGAACCCGTCCGGCTTTTCACCGTCTTACACATCATCTGAGGTAAGAAGCACTTGTTGTCCCTCATCTAAACCATCAAGGATTTGTTGGCGATCTCCCGCACGCAAGCCGGTCTCCACGAGATGGATGGTCACCTCTGGCGCATCACTGTCAGCATCAGTCACCACGCGGACAACCGTCTCGCCTTCTTCGGTGAAGATGGCCTGCACCGGAACACTGAGGGCATTATCCTGACGCGCAACCTCAATGGTGGCACTGGCGGTCATTCCTGGCTTCACTGGCTGCTCAGCCGGATCAATCTCTACCATCACTTCATAGGCAGTCACGGCCTGATCGGCTGAGGCAAGTGGCGTAATATTGCGTACCGTACCTTCAAGAACTGGTGCGCCAAGAGCGTCTACCAATACTTCAACGGGCTGGTCAATCGCAACACGAGCAACATCAACTTCATCGACATTCAGAATGACCTGATAACGCTCGACATCAAGCAGCGCAATGACCGAGTCCTGACCAAGTGTCTCACCAGGAGCCACATCCACACGCCCGACCACGCCAGTGAATGGAGCGCGCAACGTTGCATCATCGAGGTCCGCTTCGGCGCGGACTAGCTGGGCTTCAGCCTGGGCCACACCGGCCTCGGCGCGGGCCAGATCGCTCTGGGTTGGGTCCGCCAGTAGTTGCTCAAGTTGGGCCTGAGCATTCGCCACGTTACCCTGCTGCGAGGCAATCGCACCCTGTCGCTCACTACCCTGCAAGCCTGCAAGATCGGCCTCGGCACGCGCAAGCTGGGCACGTGCTGCTGCTAATTCGTCTGCAGCGGCACCAGCCAACAACTCATCAAGATCTGCCTGGGCCGAACGAACCCGTGCCTCGGCATCAGCCAGACCAGTTATCTCCAGATTCTGAGCATTTTCATAATCAACCTGGGCCTGAGCCAGTGCAATCTCAGCATTCTCCAGATCGAGCGTAGCCTGCTCGAAAGCAGTCGAAAAATCCTGTTTTTGTGCATCAGTCAGGCCTGTATTCGTCACGGTACGCGGATCACGCCCATTGTCATCAACGAACTCCCGATCCCAGAATGCAGTGCTATACGCAGCTTGCACATCACGTAGCTCATTGGCGCGCTGATCAACCAGGCGACGGGCCTGTTCTTTGTCTGTGGCAAGGACAGAGCGTTGCTGGTCGAGTGCAGCGTTGGCCTGCGCCAGTTCCGTCTCGGCACCCACAACCTCGGCACGGTCTGCACCAGCCTCGAGTTCTGCAATACG
>JBCDFA010000382.1:0-7242 GCA_039178835.1 Chloroflexota bacterium | reverse complement strand
CAGACCAGCAACAAGATCACGGAACCCTGTGATGTGAAGATCGAGGTGTCCTGCGCCAGTCCGTCATACCAGATGTGTGTCTGCACAAAATGGAACAGAATAAAGACGACATTGATCGCCAATGCCGCAATATTGACAGCATGCAGGCCGGAAGTATACTTCTTCACATATTTCTGGGCATAATAGATGGCACCCCATATCGCAACCTGATGGAGAATATAGCCACCCCACGCTGTCGCACGCGTCCAGAAGGTCGGTTCAGGGAGCTTCCAGTAGTACCACGACGGGCCTTGATCTGGGAGGAGTCGCACATCGGCCAGAAACCGTCCGGCCCACCAGATCAGTGCCGTGAAGAGAAAACTAAATAGGATGCCACCCCAGAGAACGACAATATCAGTTCGTTTAAATGTAGAAGAATGCATAGGATCTCTCTAAATTCTCAATTAGCTTTTAGGTAGGCACGACATCGAAATACCTCTAATGTATTCGAACACAGTGAACATTGCATTACAAAGGTATATGTAAACGGAGGATAAAGTTCTTTTGCTCTTGATACGAGCGTATAGCATCTTTAAGATCTGTGGTATAGTGACAGTTGTGAAATCTTTACCAAAGTGACTTAATAAACCTCTACATCATGAAACAATCCCGTAGTAATAAACGCATGGTTATACAATTCGCAGCAACTCTGGGCGGGTTGCTTTTGATACTCTACATCGGCTATTGTGCATTCCTGTTCAGCATCCAACGGCAACTGTTGTTTCCGCGTCACCATATTCCCGCCAACATCGCCATGGCACAACCGCCAGACCTGGAGCAGATCTGGGTTGTGACAGAGCATGGCCGAGTCGAAGCGTGGTTTCTCCCACCACAAAACAGCGCTGCCGGAAGCCCTGCCCCAGCGATTATCTATGGCCATGGCAATGGCGAAGTGATCGACATATGGCCCCAACGCTTTCAAGAGCTGACCCGTCTCGGCATTGGCGTGCTGTTGGTGGAGTTCCCCGGTTATGGCCGCTCAGAGGGAGAGCCATCGGAAGAGAGCATTACTGCGACATTTATTGCTGCATACGATCTGCTCGTGGCGCGTGAAGATGTCGACCCATCACGGATTGTGCTGTTTGGTCGCTCGATGGGCGGCGGCGCTATTACCGCACTCGCCGCGCAGCGTCCATCAGCCGCAATGATTCTCCAATCAACCTATACCGATGTCCCGTCGTTAACCTCCCGCATGTTCGTCCCGTCGTTCCTCGTGCTTGACCGTTTTGACAATCGATCTGTTGTTGAAGACTATGCTGGTCCTATTCTGATCATGCACGGCACTGAGGACGAAGTTGTACCCTATGAACACGGCGTGGAGCTACATCGTGTCGCACAAAACGCTAATCTGCTCACCTACAACTGTGGACACAACAACTGTCCTCCTGATGAGACAGTTAAGTGGAGCGAGATTCGGTTGTTTCTTGACACGGTAGGCATTCTAACGCCACCAACCTAGCTCAATCGTGCAACATCACCAGCGCAACCATAATCAAAAGCAGAACACTCCGGGCTGTCCAGGCAAATGTACGCCACCAGTTTGATACCACCAGCCCGTTGATAAGTGGTATG
The DNA here is from genome assembly GCA_039178835.1 of Chloroflexota bacterium. Classification (GTDB taxonomy): domain Bacteria; phylum Chloroflexota; class Chloroflexia; order Chloroflexales; family Roseiflexaceae; genus AL-N1. Next base: position 5,631 of record JBCDFA010000382.1, on the reverse strand, counting down.
CGCTCACTGGCTGACGAGAGGGCAAGCTGACCGTGGTAGGGGATTTGGATAAAGAATGTCATCCCCCAGATAACCGCGAGGAGAACGATACCCAGCCAGACCAGCCAGAATGGCACAACGGAAGGCTTCAGGAATAGCAACATGCCAGTCGTAATGGCTTCTATCATCATTGGTAGCATAACCACCAACCCCGTTCGCTGTTGATGTGCCTGATGGTAGGTGGCAAAAGCATCGGTGCCAACCTGAGCAAAAAGCGGGTAGTGTGCAAGCTGAACCATCCAGATAACGCCGGTCATATACAGCGTTGCGGCAAGACACACCAGCAAATTCAACACGATAACCATGGTGTTTCCTTTCCACCAAAATGTGATGCTTCAAGTATCGTAACTCCGTGTGTATGGATTGTCATCCTATTCTGACAACCTGTGTATTGACGCCAGAGATCGGAGGCGCTACGATCCATGTGTAGCACGAAGACACACAGGAGTTTGCCTATGAAGAGAGTGTGGCCTCCCCAGATTGCTATGCCACTTGCCGGGTCATTTGTGCTCATGGTGCTTGGGAGCTTGATTGGGCTCTTGGCCTCCTACGACCCACGTCTGAGCCTACCGTGGATCACCTGGTTTATCGTCGGCCTGGCCTTCTACACTGGCATTGGGTGGTATGTACGCAACCCATCACATCTGATACGTATTGCCACAGGGATTACGATTGTCGCAGCGCTCAGCGGCCTCCTGCTGGCCATCAACTATCGCCATTTGAACTTTGACCCCAAATTCGCCCTCATTACGCAACTTGGCCATATCAGTAGCGCACCATTCCCTAGACTCATCACCACACACATTGACGCCAACGCAGCAGCAAGCTTTCTCGAAGGGCCACTCATCCTTGCTGTGGGGCTTATCTTCGTTACGCACGGACGATGGCGCATTCTGTGGGGGCTCTGTGCGTGCATCATCGCCTACGGGGTACTCCTCACCGCCTCGCGTGGCGCATGGGTCGCTTTAGGTGGTGGTGCTATGCTTGGTGTGCTGACACTCCTGCGGACATCAATGTACTGGCAGCGTGCACGTTTCTGGTTGCTCGGGCTAGCGGGTACCGGATTGCTCGTAGTTGCTCTGTCACTGCTTATCGTACCGGACGCATGGCAACGTGCCTATGACGCAGCAGCATATCGCGCCATCGACCGTCTCACACTCTACCGCAACAGTACGTTTCTCGCCCTCGACTTCCCGCTGACCGGCATCGGACCCGGTGCGACCTTTGGGCAGGTGTACGCACAATTCCAGCTCCTCATTCTGCACTCGTTTGTTGGCTACGCGCACAATCTGGTACTCAACATCGGGCTTTCTCAGGGTCTTCTCGGTCTCATTGGTTTTATCGGCCTTATCTTTATGTCAACACGAATGGTTATGAGTCGGTTGGTGCACGCGAACGATCACACGACCCATGTCCTTGGCTGGAGCGCTGCGATCAGTTGTGCGGTGTTGCTGTTCCACGGCCTCACCGACTCGCCTCAGTACGATACGGCCTGGGCCACACTGCTGGTCAGCTTTGCGCTGTTTGGCCTGATGATTGCTGCCAGCCGCGTAGCCGATAATCGCCCGCTGGTCTGGCCACACCCAACCAGGCCATGGCTCATTGCAGGAGCAGTTGCAGTCAGCGGTGTGCTGCTCATTGGCTACCCAACCATCGTTGGCGTGAGCACTGCCAACATTGCTGCCGTAGCACAGGCCAAAGCCCTGCTCAACCCAGAGCTGTCGGAAATTCAGCGCGAGGAATGGTATGATAACGCCATCAATTGGACCGAACGAGGCCTACGGATTGCACCGGAATCGATTCTTTTACACAAACGGCGTGGTTCGTTGGCGCTACAGCAAAACGACTTTACCACAGCTATAGAACACCTCGAACCTGTTCTTCAGACCATACCAGATGATCAGGCTACTCGCAAAGCACTTGGATACGCATATATTTGGGACGGGCAGATTGAAGCAGGTGTCCAAACGATATCGCAGCTTGATCGACTGACCGAGATTCATGGCGAACTCGAAGTGTGGCCGGTGGCATGGCAGGAACGTGGGCGGCCCGATCTCGCCGATCAGAGCCAACAGGCAGCGGCTTTACTCATTGAACAAAGTGGTCAGTGACATGACGGTTGCAACGTATGTCACGGGTATTGCGTATAGGTTATGGATTCAATCAATAGGCATAGAATGCGAAGGATCGTATGACCACATTTCAAGACCTGCTAAGTCAACACATTGCCTCGTCACTGCTCAAACAACAGGCTTTGAGCGACTTTCTCGGTGACCATAACTGGGGCGTTGATATCACTGTCGGAACTGTCGATTTTGGAGCATGGCGCGTGTATCCGATCCAGATCATTGGCACCGAATCAGACATCAACAAAACATGGCTGTGGGGGTGGGCCAATGATGCAAGTGGTATTCCACCACAACTGCTGACCTGTGCAAGTACACTGCGGAAGCTGGGAGAGGAGCAACAGATCGATGTGCTAAACCAGGCACAGTTTGAACTGGGCGAGATCGATGGTCACTTGTTGACGATAGTCGCGAGTGGTGTGTGTCATGCCGATGCGTACTATCGCGGCCCATACGATGGTGGCGCGGTCTTCTTTCTGATAGAACAGTCGCCGTTATCAGAACAATCACCAGCTTCACCCATAACGCTGATCAATATGATGTCGTCAGTCATTTCGCAATTTTCTGTGCAACACCGATTGATGGTACAAGCATTTCTTCAACAGCAGGGCTATCAACTTACCGAGAGTCCAGCAGAGATTGTCGCTTTTAATTCTCTTGGTTATACAATTACCGTTACATTTGATGAGATGAATAGGATAAGTAACATGAATACCTCAGTAGGCCCCGAAAGCACATGACGATTCTGTGAAACTCAGCAAGAACTGAATAAGTGGCAATAAAGTGGCAAATGACGTATTGGGTATTTTATGGTACCCTAACACCCGAAATGTATTGTTCATTTAGTAGCTTGTCGAGCAGATAGCGACAATCAAACGGCACAGTTTGTGCTATGAGTAGTTGTCAATCGACAAACTACGTACTGAAAGCATGAGCACTTAGTGCTAGAGGAAAACATGCCACTCAAAATTGCAGTCTTTACCGAAACGTTTCTGCCCAAGATCGACGGTATCGTCTCGATTCTCTGTCTGATGCTCCAACATCTCAATGCCAAAGGCCATAAAGTCCTCCTGTTTGGTCCTCCCGGTGGGCCAGAGGAATATGCTGGCGCAGAGATTGTTGGTGTCGGCGGACCACGACTGCCTTTCTATCCTGAGATGCGCATCAACATTCCACGCCGACGCCGGGTGTGGAATCGCATACAAGAGTTTGATCCCGATCTCGTCCATATCGTCAATCCGTTCTTTCTCGGACCATTCGGCCTTTCCTACGCCCAACGGCTTCAGGTTCCCATTGTCGCTTCGTACCACACCAATATACCCAAGTACGTTCATCACTATCACGGTGGAGGATTTATTGAACCAATCGTCTGGTCGTATCTCCGTACGATTCACAACCAGGCGCATCTCAATTTATGCCCATCATCGGCGACTCTGCAGGATTTGCGTGATCACGGCTTTTATCGTGTCCGCTGGTGGAAGCGTGGCATCGACACACAGCACTTTAGCCCTGGACCACGCAACGACGAACTACGGATGCGGCTGACGGATGGCAACCCCAACGATTTTCTGATGCTCTACGTTGGCCGGCTTTCACCTGAAAAACAGCTGGAAATGATGCGTGATCCTATCTTCCAACAACCAGGTGTGCGATTAGCGATGATCGGGGATGGACCAAGCGCGGATTCGTTAAAGCAATTCTATCAGGGCACACCAACGGTCTTTGCAGGCTATATGCGTGGGCAGGAGTTGGTGGATGCCTATCGTTCAGCCGATGCCTTTCTGTTCCCATCGACAACAGAGACCTTTGGTCTGGTCGCACTCGAAGCTATGGGATGTCGCATGCCGGTTATTGCTGCGCGTGCCGGGGGCGTCGTCGATATCGTCACTGAGGGTGTCAATGGCTTTTACTTCGATCCTGAGCAACCGGAACAAATCGGGGGGCTTATTCAGCGCTTCCGGGACAATCCGGCAATGCGCGATGAAATGGCCGAGAACGGACTGATCCACGCACGTAGCCGCTCCTGGCAAGCCACGATGGACCAACTCATCGATTACTACTACCTCGCCATGCGCTTGAGCCGTTTCAGCCAGGCGCCCCAACCACGTCGCCGCCGAACAAGCAGAGCCGAAGGCAGCCCATAGCGCTGAGCGTTCACGACAGGAAAAATACAGCAAGAAAAAACCAGGGAACCATTTTTGTTCCCTGGCTTTGTTTTTACCGCCGGTCAGTTACTTCGCACCGGCCTGCTGTGCTTCCAGCGACACCTCGACATCCGGTGCTGGCTGGTTCACAGTAGAACGCCAATCGACTGAGGGGAGAATCAAGGACTCTTTGATATAGCCCTTGTGGCTTTGCACCAACTGCATAACCGACTCAAGCAGCGTATCATTCAGATAGTGGGGCTGCAATCCTAAATCGAGCAAACCCGTGTTCGCTGCGTTGTAATAATGAGCTTCTTTCTCGACCCGCGGGTTGGGCAAGTTGTTAATGGTCACATCAAGACCAAACTCTTTCCCGACCTCTTTGACAGAGTTGGCCAGATCGAGCACACTAAACTGCTCGGTAAACTGGTTAAAGACGCGGTATTCGCCTTTTTCAGCCGGATTGAGAAGGGCTAACTCAACACAAGCAAGCGTATCGCGGATATCGAGAAAACCGCGAGTCTGGCCACCTTCGCCGTAGACGGTCAGCGGCATCCCAGCGACCGCCTGTACCAGAAAGCGATTGAGCACAGTGCCAAAGACCCCATCGTAGTCGAAACGCGTGCGTAGCCGCTCATCCTGAACAATTTCTTCTGTGTCGACACCATAGACGACGCCCTGGTTCAGATCGGTTGCACGAATCCCCCAAATCTTGCAGCAGAACATAATGTTATGGCTATCGTGCACCTTGGAAAGGTGATAGAAAGAGCCGGGCTGCTTGGGATATGGGAGTGTGTCGGTGCGACCTTTGTGGGTTATGGTAATAAATCCTTCTTCAATATCAATATTGGGAGTGCCATATTCGCCCATTGTCCCTAGTTTGACCAGATGGCAATCCGGCACGTGATCGGCCATAGCATAGAGGACATTCAGATTTCCGACGATATTGTTCACCTGAGTAAAGACTGCATGACGGCGATCAATCATAGAGTAAGGCGCAGCGCGTTGCTCACCATAGTGAACGATAGCCTCTGGCTGAAACTCTTTGATGAGTGGCTCAAGGAAAGTGTAATCAGTCAAGTCGCCAACGTGAGTGGCGATCTGCTTGCCTGAAACGGCTTCCCACACAGCAACACGTTCCTGCAACGAACAGATCGGCACCAGACTTTCGGCACCAAACTCATGATCCCACGCTCGACGTGCCATATTATCAACTACGGCAACATCGTGACCACGCTGCGAGAGTTGCATTGCAGTTGGCCATCCAAGATAGCCATCGCCACCTAACACGAGAATGCGCATTTTCGTCTCCTATTGTCGTG
>JBCDFA010000381.1:0-7273 GCA_039178835.1 Chloroflexota bacterium | reverse complement strand
ACGAACTCAACGACATCGAACATGCCCATATTGGACACTTGGAACGTTCCACCCTCGAGATCAGTTTGTTTGCTCTTGCCATCACGCGCTCGCCCGGCAAGCTCACGGATATCTGCAGCAATGGCGCCAACGCTCTTGGTGTCGGCATCTTTCACGACTGGGGCCAGCAATCCATCCTCAACAGCGACTGCAACACTCACATGTACGTGTGGATGCTGCACGACACCTGGCTGGCCATCGGATCCAAACGCATAACTGCTATTAAGCGACGGAAACTTCATCAAAGCTTTGGCAGCCGCTTTGATAACCATATCGTTCACCGAGACTTTGACATCAGAGGCGCCGCTCTCATTGATCTGCTTACGCAGGAGCATTGCCTCGGCCATGTCGATCTCCATTGTGACATAGATATGGGGAACGCCCGGTTTTGATTCGGTCATTGCACGCGCAATTGCACGGCGCATACGACTCATTGGGACCACCTCATCACTGGATGCCGATGCCGCCGGAGTAGGCATGGGCGTCGCAGGTGGGGTCGGTGTCACGGGTGCAGGTACCGTTGCAGGTGCCGATGTTGAGGCCGGCGCTTGTTTGTGGAAATTCTCTACATTTTCCCGAAGAATACGTCCACCAGGGCCAGTTCCCTGAACCTTTGCAAGGTCGATGCCATACTCGCTTGCCAGTCGGCGGGCCAGTGGGGACGCTTTGACACGGCCATCGGCAGACGCTCCATTGCTGCTACGTTCGACATGCGTCTCTGTCGCCACGGCCGTACTTGCCGGAGGTGCAGCACTCGCCTCCGCTGTTGCGATAGCGGTACTGGCTGGTGCGGCAGTAGCAGAAGTCGCTGTTTCTTCGACTGGCCCATCACCAATCATCCCAATCACTTCCCCGATAGGTACCGTTTGTCCTTCGGGAATGACAATCTTTTGTAGGGTGCCACTCTCGAACGCTTCTAATTCCATTGTAGCTTTGTCGGTTTCGATCTCTAGCAAAATATCGCCCGGTTCAACGGTGTCGCCGGGTTGCTTTAACCAACGTGCAACAGTCCCCTCTGACATTGTATCGCTGAGTCGGGGCATGGTGATTTCAGCCACCGTGTTGCTCCTTTACTTACGTAACTAAATCAAGAATACCAGCGTAGAAAACGACAAGGGGCGACGCCCCTTGTCACATAAAATATTCCTGCGTTCTAACTCCCATTCCGCCCAGAAAGAACGCGATGAATAGCCTCGGTCAGCTCCTGTGCACCTGGTTTGGATGCCCGTGAGAGATGTTCCGAATATGGTAATGGCACCTCAAGTCCGGCGACCCGTAACACTGGCGCGTCAAGATAGTCGAATGCCTCTTCTTGTATCGTCGCTGCAAGCTCAGCACCAATACCGTATGAAAGCCAATCCTCTTCGATGATAACCGCTCGACTGGTCTTCTTGACCGACTCAACGATAGTAGGCCGATCAAGCGGGCGCAGCGAACGCAGGTCAACCACCTCAACACTAATGCCCTCTTCAGCGAGGCGCTGGGCCACCTGCATGGCGATGACGGTCATACGTGAGTAGGCCAATACTGTTACATCTGTCCCTTCGCGCTTGACCTCAGCTACACCAATCGGCAGCACATAGTCGTCATTCTCAGGAACTTCACCTTTAGTGCTGTACAGCGGGAGACTCTCGATGAAGATAACCGGATCATCATCACGGATGGCTGCCCGTAAGAGCCCTTTCGAGTCATATGGCGTTGATGGCGCAACGACCTTTAAACCAGGGACATACGCGAACCAGTTTTCAAAGCTCTGAGAGTGGGTTGCCGCAAGCTGTCCCATACCACCACTCGGGGTACGCACAACCAATGGCACTCTGGCTTGGCCACCAAACATATAATGGATTTTCGAGGCATGGTTGACGATCTGATCGATAGCGACCAGAATAAAGTTGATCGTCATAATCTCGACAACCGGACGCAAACCAAGCATGGCTGCCCCAGTTGCCAGACCAACAAAGCCTTCTTCTGCAATGGGCATATCAACTACACGCTTGGGACCAAACTCAGATAAAAGGCCTTCAGTAACACGATATGAGCCCTGGAAGACACCAATTTCCTCACCCATCAGCACCACATTGGGGTCACGGGCCAGTTCTTCGCCTAATGTATCATTAAGTGCTTGTTGCACTGACATAATTGCCATAATGTTCCTCCACCCTACCGTTTCGTCTCAGTATCATGAAAACCGGGTGTATTGGGAACTGGTGTTGCGTACATATATTTGTAGATATCCTCTATTTTAGGTGCAGGACTGCGATCAGCAAAATCGATTGATTCCTGAACTTCATGTTCTACACGGGTAGCGATTTCTTTGACAAAAGCTTCGTCAGCAATATTTGCATTAATCAACTGCTCAGCAAAATGGGGAATCGGATCGTGTGAGGCACGTTGTTTTCGCACATTATCCTGAGGGCGATAATGATCCGAGTCAATGACCGAATGGCCTCGAAAGCGAAAACTTACCACATCCATAATGGCTGGTTCGTGTTCTTTCTCGGCACGTTCACGCAAACGTCGAGTCGCTTCACGGACAGCCATCACATCGGTACCATCGATCTGTTCACCATGGATACGGAATGCACAGCCCTTCTTATAAAGATCTGGTTCTGAAGAGGCCATTTGAACAGTCGTACCCATACCATAACCATTGTTCACAATAAAGAAAATGATTGGGAGTTGGAATAATTTTGCCAGGTTCAACGACTCATACCATGCCCCAATATTTGTGCTGCCATCGCCCAACTGACACAACACCACACCAGGCAAACCTTTGTATTTGAGTGCATATGCTGCCCCAACAGCAAGTGGTATCTGCCCACCAACAATCGCATAGCCCCCCATAAGCTTTGCTTTGGCATCAAACAGGTGCATCGAGCCACCACGCCCCCCAGCAACACCTGTTTCACGGCCAAACAACTCAGCCATCACCGGGCCAGGCTCAATCCCTCGCGCAATAACATACCCATGTTCACGATAGTTCGTGTAAATATAGTCCTGCGGTTGGAGTGCGGCCATCAAACCTACGATTGTTGCTTCCTCACCCAGATTCAAGTGACAATATCCACCGATTTTGGCTTTCGTATACATCTCTCCAGCGCGTTCTTCAAAACGCCGGAGCAACACCATCTGATAATAATAATGGCGTAATACGTCAGGGTCCTCCTGTGCAAAATCTGGTCGGCTATTTTCAGCGACGGGAAGGTCCGCATCTTTTGTCGCTTTAGCCATTAGGCATTCTCCTTGTACAATAAATCTAATAACGTTCGCAAACGTATCAAATACTGCGTTATAATACTATTATATACTACATTACATGCCAGGGGGTTCCACTGCATGCACAAATGCTTCACTCGATGCACCACAGTTCGAACACTGATTTGGAACCTGCATACTGCGCTCCACATACCCACACACATCGCATACCCAGCGCATCGCAATCTGACGGATAAGATCGGAACGGCTCAAAATACCAACCAGTTTACCACCATCCATGACCGGTACACGCCGAATACGCCGATTGGTGAGCAGATGGGTCACCTCTTCGACGTCAGTATCCTGGCTCACGGTGACTACACCACGGGTCATCACATCACCAGCAGTATGACCTTGTTTTGAGATTAAGTCATACTCGGTCACCAAACCGACAACTGCATCATTGACATCAACAACTGGAGCACCACTGATCCGATAACTGGCCATCAAACGGGCAACATCTTCGACACTGTTATCCTCACGAACGCTGATAACATCATTCGTCATGACATCTCTGACTTTCATCAGATTAACCTCTCCATACTAAAAATACGAGACGCTCTATTATGTTAACTATGCTGAAACACCTTTTCACCCTGAATGACCCGCACCAATTCATCAAGGGTCAAGCGTGAGGGTGTGCGCGGTGGCGACTTTGCTGAACCGCACAGGAGTAATCGTTTGTTGGGGTGAAGATACCAATCTGCTCCCTGATCAATAATCTGAAGATCATAGTACACAAATGAAAGATCGACATTGGAATGCGATTTTGCAGCAATGCCCATCCAACCATGGCCATCTCGATAGGCATACAGCACTGCGCCATGACTGTAGGCGAGTTTACTGGAGGCCCCATCTTGACTCTCCATTGCAATGCCAAGACCCCACGGTGTCTCAAATTCTAACCGACGGGCAAATGCCTGCTCAAATCGTAGCTGCCGTGCCTCATGCTCATACCATGCATCAAGATTGGGGAACATCGCATACGCGACATGATGTGGGCGATTCGGAAAAAGTAAATTATAACCAGCAATCAACGCATTGATATTAAAGAAACCGTGCTCATTGGCCGGGGCAATAGCGTGATCGATCTGGCAAACCTGTCTAATCATACGTTCAAGAGCAGGATCGTTGGGGATAATCTCGCGGCGAATAAGCTCGGCAGCACAGATGTCTGTCGACACAATATGGTGATGATCAAAACGTCCCATGCCTGTATCAACATGTAGAATCTGTGGATCGTTATCTGGTGGTTGGTGATTGAGGGTTGTACCAGCAGGAACAAAGACAATATCAGCATCTTCAGCAGGCCAAAAGCGCACTATCAGCCATATAGCTGTAATGCAATCGAGGTCCGGGGCAAGATGCCCGACAATAGTTGTTGGTCGCTCCAAAGAAGACCGCACTCGTTTCCCATTCCAGCGCTCATACTTTGGGCCAAGAGGCCCAGGTAGTTTTCAACGATATCTAAGCCTAAACTGTCCATTGTACTTAGTGGTAAAGTATAACAGAAAGACATGGGACGTGCAAACGCGTCCAAGCGCATTATAACGCATAATTGTTTGTGTGTGTATTCACAAGAAAAGGTTACAAACTGGATGGCCATCATATGCTTCTGTTGACGCAAATGGTACAATCGAAAATCGATATAACATCGCTCTTTACCCATTCCAAAGGGAAGATGTTGCTTAGATCCGCACCGAAGGAGTTCGCATATGCGCCTCGCCACACAGACAGTTCGTTCCATCATCTTTGTATGCATCATATTCGTGCCACTCACAACTGGCCTCTGGCATAACGTTGAAGCGCAGTCGGAGCAACCCCCACTCCCAGATATACAACGCTACCGTCTTGAAACAGCTGATACCGTAGCCATACAGCAAGTTACCGCCGATATTCCCGTCACCATTGATCAAATTGGACCTGACTATATCGATATTCTGGCAACATCCAGCGAACATAAAGCACTTCTCGCCCAGGGTTTTGATATACAATTGTCACCTCGACCACTCATCTTCTCAGAAGTTGATCAGATGTATCACAACTATGACGAAATGGTTGCTCAAATTCAACAGGTGGCCCAGACCTATCCAGACATTGTGCAACTCTCAAGCATCGGGGACTCTTACGAAGGACGGCCACTGTGGATGGCAAAGATTAGCGATAATGTTGCGACGGATGAAGACGAGCCAGAAGCCCTCTTTATTGGCCAATACCATGCTCGCGAAATCTTGACGGTCGAGATGCTGCTCTATCTGCTTGATGTATTTACAAGCGAGTATGATCCAAGTACACCAGACAACGAAATCACCCAACTTGTGAACACACGCGAAATCTATCTCCTTTTTTCTGCGAACCCCGATGGTGGCATCTATGATACAGAAAGTGGCATGTACCAGTACTGGCGCAAGAATCGCCAGCCCAATGATGGATTTGGGTGCATTGGCACCGATCCAAACCGCAATCACAGCTATCGTTGGGGTGGCACAGGCGCCTCCGTGAGTCCCTGCGATAACACCTATCGTGGAAGCGAACCTGCCAGCACGCCCGAGATCACCGCTGTCCAAAATTTTGTCAACAGTCGTAACATCAATGGTCGACAACAGATCGAAGTTGCTATCTCATTTCACACCTATGGCGAACTTATTCTCTGGCCATATGGCTATCAGACAGGTACAACCTGTGGAACACCAGCACCCGACATGCCCACTGATGATCTGGCAGTGCTGCAAACAATGGGCGAAGCAATGGCAGCCACAAATGGATATACTTCACAACAATCGTGTAAACTGTATGCAACCAGTGGCGACTTTGTAGATTGGGCATATGGTGCACATCGTATCTTTGCCTACACATTTGAGATGCATCCCTGCTTCAATGCCGGATGCCCCGGATATGGGTTCTACCCGCCCGGATCGGTCATCGCCGCTGAAACATCTCGTAATCGTGAAGCCGTACTTTATCTCTTGCAACAGGCAGCATGCCCCTATGCGGCCATTGATAAGCCGGCACAATGTGAGGCTGAGGAGGAGCGGTTATGGCTCCCGATTGTTCAAAAGGTCCAATCTGAAGAGGAGTAATCATTATGTCTAGTGAATCAATAGCCCCTGACATCAATAACTACTTGACAAAGCATCTATCAACATATCTAGAAGAGCTACATCAACTGTGTGCCGTCGAATGTCCGACACACCACAAGCCTGGTGTTGATGAGGCCGGAGTTTGGGTGCATCAGTGGGCCACTAGACGCGGTTGGGAGATACAAACCTGGCCAGACTCTACAGTGGGAGACTCACTCGCAGTCAGCATACCTGGAGGAAATGATCACGCTCCTCAACTCCTGATTGCCGCCCATCTTGACACCGTCTACCCGGTTGGCACAGCGGCTGAACGCCCCTTGCATTACGAGGGCGACCATTTGATCGGGCCCGGCACTGCCGACAACAAAAGCGGCTTGCTCTCGGGTCTCTACGCTATGGCTGCGCTAGAGGAACTTGGTAGACTCGATACCTTTGGTCGCATTTGTCTGGTCTGTGGCAGTGATGAAGAGGCGGGTATGCACGCCTCGACCGCCGTGCTACGTGAGCTTGCGCCAGATTATGACATGGCATTGGTCGTAGAACCGGGACGGGAAAATGGTGACATCGTCAGTGCGCGTAAGGGAGGCGGTCGCTTTAACCTGGAGGTGTTTGGCAAAGCCGCTCACGCTGGAGTTGAACCACACAAAGGGGCCAACGCCATCTTGGCACTTGCCCAACAGATCAGCGCATTACACCTGCTCAACGGCATGCGCCCCGGCACGACATTGAACGTTGGGGTCGTGCAGGGCGGCACAACACGCAACGCTGTGCCAGACTACGCCTATGCCGAAATCGATGTGCGTGTACTGCATCCAGACGATATGGAACCGGTTACAAATGCTATCGAGCAGATTGCACAGACGACCTATGTTGCAGGAACAACCGCAAAACTCGATGGT
>JBCDFA010000380.1:0-7290 GCA_039178835.1 Chloroflexota bacterium | reverse complement strand
TTTAAATATGTTAAATTTGTATAATTATTCCTTAATAGAGGATTTTAGACTCGACAGATAGCACAGGGTCGTATATAGTATCAATGAGAATTGCTGTATTTTGCTGATACTTATACATGTGTTGTATATCACGAGAGGTAGAAAAATGGGCTCTCAAATAGTACGTATGCTGATATTCTCTTTTATTTTGGGTGTGTCATTGGCTGCTTGTGGTGTTACTACAACAGATGAATCTGCAACGGTAGGTGATATTGGCGATGAACCAGTTGATCCAAGCACGGTGGATGGAGAGATTGAGATTTCAGGATCTTCAACCGTGTTTCCACTAACTTCATCAATGGCACAGGAATTTGCCGAAGATGGATCACCAACATCTATCGCTGTTCGCAGTACTGGTACAGGCGCTGGTTTTGAACGTTTTTGCACTGTTGGAGACATTGATATCGTTGATGCTAGTCGTGCTATTGATGATGATGAGAAGCAAGCTTGTGAGTCTCTCGGGCGTCCAGCTGTTGGTTTTCAAGTTGGTGTTGACGCACTAGCAGTGGTGGTAAATGCTCAGAATGATTTTGCGGATGAATTATCTTACAATGAACTTGCACAAATTTTTTCTGGGACTGTTTCGTTGTGGTCTGAGCTAAATCCTGATTACCCCAATGAGCCGATTGCACTCTTCAGCCCAGGTACGGAAAGTGGTACCTTTGACTATTTTGTTGAAGAGGTATTTGATGGAAACGATGAGTCTATCTTGGCGCTATCAGATATCACGTTGAGTGAAGATGATACTGAACTTGTTGATGGTATTGCTGCCAATCCATATGCAATTGGCTATTTTGGTTTTGCATATTATCAAGATAATCAACAAACGCTCAGAGTCTTGTCCATCGATAACCAGGCTGGTGCAGGGTCTGTTGAACCGACAGCAGAAACTGTTGCAGATGGAACGTATCCATTTGCCCGACCACTGTACATTTATAGTAGTCCAACAGTGATGTCTGAAAAACCGCATGTTTCTGCTTTTATCCAATACTACTTAGAGCATGTCAATGAAATAATAGAAGATGTTGGGTATTTTCCTGCAGATATAGCTGCTCTTGACCAATCGCAACAGGTGTTTCGCGATATTACGCAATAGTACGGTTTTTACACGGAATAACAAAAGGAAGGCACTGGCCTTCCTTTTGTTAGGTTTGGTGGGCGATACTGGACTCGAACCAGTGACCTCTACGATGTCAACGTAGCGCTCTAACCAGCTGAGCTAATCGCCCAAGTGCGTTAATGGTAGCACTCTTATGCGGTATTGTCAAACAATCATAGTGATATCAAACACCTTCAGGACTTCAATGTGTGTATTTGGAATTAGGTGAAGCAATACTATAAATACTATGTTGTAGTATTTCCCAAGACTCAGACAAAGCTTGGCCGAATGCCAAAGTTGCTGTGCTGATATATTTAGTAGTGTGTGTCATTATGACACACACTAGCTATGTTCTCTCTAGCGCACTAGCATTGGAAGAAAAATACGATTTGTTTCGCTTTGTGGCGGTCGTGTAATCGGTGGAGTTGGGGTCATCCATGTCTTAAGTGCTTCACGAATTGGTATAGTATGGAGTTCTGTACGGAAGGTAGATAATGCGTCGCGTTCAGGCTGCCAGATAGCTTGGCACGTACCACCATCCGTGGCTTTTGACTCAGGGCAGTTGTTGGGTGTTTGTAACTTGTAGACAAACCATGCAACGACAAAGCTTTTGGAAACGACTTTACCATTTTCCTTGAATGGAAGCGTCACATGGAGGACATCTGAATAACCAAACTCATTGCTGCTTGGCCCACCGCCACCACCTTTGCCCCGAATAACCACATGTTGTAGGAATTCTTCAACAATAGCTTGCTTTCCGGGACCTGCTTCTTGCTTCACCAGATCGCGGAGAAAGCCGTTGTTCAAAGAACCAACAGTTTGGCCGGTAATAGGGCTTGTGTAGGAAGCTCCATTATAATCAAGGTTGATCATATTATCATAGAAGGCTTGGCGCGTAATGTCACTTTTGACAAACTGGAGCGAGTCGACCCCTTCAAACAGTTTGGCAAAGTCATAAAGGGTGGAGCGGTTGGCTGCCCATGGTTGCGAAGGGCCATTTTGCTGCGGGCAACCAAAGTACATCTCTGTTTGCGTCATCCCTAACTGTTGTGCACGTGTTGTGATATTGTTTGGACCATATTTGTCGAGAACCGCATCAAGGGTCCGGTTGTGTGACTCCCACATCATCGTTGGTAATGCATCGGTGAGTGTAGCAGTGTTTTGCTGTGTATTGATTGCTCCCGGTGATAGACAATTCGCATATTTGCGTTCATCTATGTCCGTGCTGGGATTGTCAACCTTGGCTTCGGTCCACGATACGCTAACATCATTGAGCGATACTTGAGCTTTTTCTGCTTCCATAATGGCGTGAAGGTATGGGAGTAGTTTAAGCGAACTAAGAGGTTGGAACCGAAGTCCACCAGCCATATCGGCGTATGCCTGTCCATTTACTTCCTTGACCAAAAATCCCCGAATAACATTTGGTCCAAACTGTGGATTATCGTATGCCTTGTATAGCAGATCGCGTAGTCGACGAGTTTCAGTATTTGCATTATCAATCGAGACAAAGGCATAATAGCGTTTTCCATTGACGACATACGACTCAAGATCGATTATCCGAGAAGCGGTTGTTGCAACGATCTCCTCCATACGTTCTTGGGTAAGACCACCTGCCCACCACCATGCTGTTCCATCGTTCTGGACCATAACACCGGTGACATTGCCATTATTGTGGAATTCGAGATCGACCAACCGCGCCTTGTTTTCATTGATACGGTCATTCAAATATTGTGGACTGACATTGAAATACAACCACCATGCTTTTGCATCAACGCCCTCATTTTTTACGCCAACATATGAGTAACGTGTGTTCCCATTGACGACATAGGCATCCAGATCGATCAGGCGAATTTTGTGCTTGTCGATATCTGCAGCAACTTGCTCAGGTGTCAGATTGTAGTTCCACCACCACCACTTGGCTGCATCGCCCTCATTTCGTATCAGCGAGAAAGCAAAGCGGTGTTGCCCATTGACAACATATGGTTCAAGGTCGATGATACGTCCATTCTTCTCGGCTACTTTATCGACTACCTGATTACGAGTATACCCATACCACCAGCCTTCAGTTCGCTCATATGTGCCTTTATTATCAACGAACACAACATCATACCGATTACTCTGAGTTGGCGAGCGTTCGATATCGATGATTCGCTGATCTTGGTTGCGAATAGCGTTCATTTGTGTTTCACTGCGATCACGCCACCATTGCCATCCAGTTGGTGTCGTACTCATACGCTCAGGATCAATGACACCGGTACTCGTGATGTCTGAGGTATGTGTGGAGAAATAGCGTGTGTGATGTTGTGCATATGTATGAGGAACAACCACTACTGTCCCCAAAAGTATCGCAAATGTAAGAACTGTGCAAGCCGGGCGAAGAAGTAAGCGTACATGGGTCATGACAATCTTCCTTTGAGGTTTTTTGTGTACGTATTGTCCAGATGAACGGTAGTGGTAGTTCTTTTGGGGCAAATAACCACAGATGCAACAAGCGCAGGGTGAGTATCTTGTAACATCTGTGGTTCGGTATGGGACTATGTCTCTAGCGACGCGTCACACGGCCATCCACGACACGAAATTCTTCAAGCATGATTTGTTGTCGTTCTATCCACGGTGTTGGATCAGGGTCCTCTGTAAAACCAAAATCAGTCACATTAGCGCGGAGAACCTGTTCACCATCATCTGGTAGTAACTCAAGCTCACCTCCTAACTCTAATTCGGCACTTTCATCAATAATCAGTACAGTTTGAATATCTCCTGCTGTATTATGAACTACTAGTACACGCAGTTTGGTTTCACGTTGAGGTGTCTTGTCAGCGTTGGCTTCTGTGGCTTCCGCAGCAACTGCCGTAGCAATACTGGCTGCACCGATTCCGGTCAGGGCCATAAATTGCCGTCGATTAACATTGTTATTCATGGAATACTCTTTTCAGAATAATCGGGTTTTTCGTTGAGAAAGACACATTGCTGCTCTTAATATATTTGAGTCATGTGCAGGTCATACGATGCGGATGAGTTGAAATTCAGTGATGTATGATTTTTAACTTGAAAAACAACACGATCTTTGTTCGTTGTGACATTGTTCTGGTACTCAATTATGTCTACGTTCATGCGCATCAAATTGTCAGTGGGTGCAGTAACAAAGAGATATGGCCTGACATGAAAATAGTAAGTATTAAAATGGAGGTGGGCATTGTTCCAAGCAAACGTCTGCGTTTTGCCAGGTGTGATGAGGGCGGCAATAATAATCCGTTTCTTGGTGATAGTAGACATAAGATAACTCCTGTGCTGTGATGTTGGAGAGGCAGAATGACACATCTGCCTCATAAAAAGCTAACGGGAGAACTCGATGAATGAGTCATCTGGGATGGGGAGATTCTCCATCTGTTCCTGTATGGTGATCTGGAGTGCATTGCTGAGTTCAGGACTCATCTGTGTTGCAACAGCCTGCATGGTCGCCAGCATCTGCAAGTCCTGCACAGTAGTCGCCTCAAGTTGTTCATCGATGATCCAAGGCTGTGGTGTTGGGTCTGATATCTCGGTAATTGTTGGTACATTGAGCCGTATTACGCGACCATCTTCGGCTGTGTAGTTGACAAACCAGGCACGGCTATTGCGACCTTCCCGATTGATAATGGTGACATCGTCGGGCAGATCAAGTTCTTGCATAACAACCTGAATTTGTTCGGTGAGCATTCCTTCGAGATCGGCAGAGAGGTATTGAGTGAACGAATCCAAAGTTACTAATACTTGCAAGTCATCTACTACTGTAGTGAGAATTCGTGGATCATTCCACTCAAATCCACAGATAGGGCAATCATCCCATTCCCAGCGATCCACGGCATTGGGAACTTTGATACAGACTAATTCGCCATTGATAACGTAACAGTAGTATGTGTAGAGTGATCCGGCAGACGCGGGGCGTGTCAGCGTAAATGTCCCAAGAACGGCTATCAGAGCAAGTAAACTGACCCAATGTATAAGACGTCGCATGTGGATATTCCTCCTGTAATCTTTCATGTTAGATATAGAACTCAAACGATCTTTATGGTTTTGTCTGTGTTATACAGATATGTCTTTCCAAAATAATGTGACGCAAAATGGAAGACTTATCCTAACGCATTCCTACTTCAGCGGGGATCTCGACCAGCACTTCGTTTTCGATATCAAGTGCCAAGACGTGCTCGCCTGTGGGGCTGACCAGTAACCAAGGATCAGGATCAGGTTCATAAAACATGGGTTCGCCCCACGGTTGTCCTGCCTCAAGGGTAGCCTCCTCAAGAGCACTAACAACCTCCGGAATATGGAGCACGTTCCTCTCGGCATAGGGTGGGATATCAAATAGTCGTACTTCGATATAGCAAATAGGGATGCAAATCTGCCTGACAGTACCGTCTGGCAATTCGATTTCAAAACAGTATTCGCAAGCTGCTGAGGTGGGCAGCACTGTGGTCAGGACCAACCCACACGCGATTAAAGCTGCAAGTAACCATCGTTTCATCATTCAAAGACTCCTTTCATAATTTACTTAGGTGAATGGTGTGTATGTCAGCTTATGACACACAGGTTGTGAGTACACTGAATGCAATGTTTTCAGAAATGTTCGAGACCTATCACAACACATTCTTGTCCTCAAGGGAAGGTATATGACCTGTATATATTCGTGTATACACCTTTCAAAACATCATGTTGGGGTACTCGATTGATAGGTTATGTTGACTTTTTCTCCACAGCGAAGATCATCTTGATTACTACATACCATGGAGACAAAATAGACCAACACGGAGATATTCTTAAGAAGATATCGTTTTATAGGTAGGGTTTGGGAACCACGTCTCGTCTCTATGGAGAAGTAGGCTTTTTACAGGCGTTGATAACAAATGTGGAGAAACCGCGTGGCAGAAAACCAACCCTTTGGCCCGTACCTCAAGATCTTACGGCGTAAGAGAGACCTGACCCAGGAACAGTTGGCCGAAGCAGTCGGTTTGTCCGTAGAGACAATTAAAAGCTATGAGCGCAAGCACAATCGACTACGACCATCGCAGGAGACGACTCAACGGATGGCGCGAGTTTTCGGCTTGTTGCCAGATACGCAAGAATTTGAGTAATTTACTACCAAAGCACGTAAAGATCAGTTCATCAAACCTTCCTCCAGATCAATACTTGACTCACCGCAAAGAAGCAGACGAAAGCGCCTCTTGTGGAAAGTGCGTTCCTACTGGATCGAACGTGTTCTTGAACCATCTTTGCGCGATCTCCCGCCTATTCAATTAAATTGTGTGTATCAACCAAGCGTAATCTATCCATGGGAGGCTGTGTTAGAGCCATCACAGTCCATTAACGACTCTTTAGTCCCAACAACATCTGTTACACATTTTTTTGATAACAGTCAGGGTGAATTACTCATTACAGGTGCGCCTGGTGCAGGCAAAACCACTCTTTTATTGCAATTAGCTCAAGAGCTTGTGAGTCGTGCAGAACACGACGATCATCTGCCAATACCAGTAATACTCAAACTGTCATCATGGTCAGAACAGCGCCTCCCTCTGGCTGAGTGGCTTGTTGAAGAGTTACAACATCGCTATGATATTTCTCCTGCACTTGGACAGGAGTGGATTGCTGCAAACCAGCTTGTTCTGTTGCTCGATGGATTGGATGAAGTTGCCGTAAACAGTCAAGTAGCCTGTGTTCAGGCCATGACACAATTTCGTAGAGAACATGTAGTCGATTTAGTCGTCACGTGCCGGCAGAACGATTATGAGAAACTCCAAACCTTATTTACTATGCAGGGTATTGTTACTCTCCAACCGTTGACATCTGATGACATTATGACCTATCTGAATGAGGCTGGTGTACAGTTTTCTTCCCTTCAGTGTTCGTTGCAGACAGATCAGGATCTCGCAAAGATTGCATCATCCCCATTGATGCTTCATCTTATCATGACTGTCTTTCAATCAACATCTGACACATCGATGGCGCTTGATACATCACCTTACGATTATCGTCATCAGCTTATTACACGATACACTGAATATATGCTCAAACGTCGTGGCGTCAGTCAGCAGTATACGCCACAACAAATACAACATTGGTTGATATGGTTAGCACGTCATCTGAGTCATCAATCGTGTCGTGTTTTCAGTATTGCCCAA
>JBCDFA010000379.1:0-7301 GCA_039178835.1 Chloroflexota bacterium | reverse complement strand
ATCGCTTGGTGGTGGCACTGTGACCAACATCCCACTGCCACCACCAAACCGCTGATGTTCCTGCCAGAGCTTGGCAATGTCGCTGGGTGTGTCGGCACGTGCTGGGGCTGGTAGTCCGCTACTGGAACTATAGAAAGCCGGGAAGGTATCTGTTCCAAAACCAACTACTGGTACACCTAGTGTTTCAAGGTATTCGAGGGTGGCTGGCAGATCAAGGATTGATTTGGCTCCTGCACAGACGATTAGCACAGGGGTTCGGGCCAGTTCGGTCAGATCAGCCGAGATGTCCCAGGTATCGCGGGCGCCACGATGCACACCACCGATGCCACCTGTTGCAAAGACCTGGATACCTGCCATCGCGGCAATGGCCATGGTTGCTGCGACGGTTGTAGCACCATCGTGCTGGCTGGCGACGGCGTAAGCGATGTCGCGCCGTGAAAGTTTGCTTATGTGTGGTTGATCTGACTGTGCAAATCGTTCGATGTCTATGGGGGACATGCCCGCTGTTGGCTGGCCCTGCACGACACCGATTGTTGCAGGCACAGCGTGGTTGGTGCGAACCTCTGTTTCGAGTGCGTGGGCTAGCTCTAGGTTGTGTGGGTAGGGCAGGCCATGGGCGATAACAGTACTTTCGAGTGCGACGACTGGCTGCTGAGTTGCTATTGCAGTGCGAATGTGTTCGGGAAGCTGTATCACAAAATGCTCCTGTGTTTGTCGTGAATCAGACTTTCCATTATACTCGCTTTGCTATCAAACCAATAAGGCTGAAGTTGACATAAAAATGGAACTACCAATTACTTTTGTTGAACGTATGCAGGGATTGCTTGGGGACGACGCTGATGCGTTTTTTACGGCACTCTCCTGGCCATCAATAACAGGTTTGCGTGTGAACACATTAAAACTCACGCCAACACAGTTTACAAATTTGGTACCCTGGGCGTGCGAGGTAGTCTCGTGGTGTTCAGCCGGCCTGCGTCTTCTCGATGATATTCAGCCTGGTAAGCATCCCTACCACGCAGCCGGTTTGTACTATGTGCAGGAACCATCAGCCATGGCGATTGCCGAAATTCTCGCGCCACAACCAGATGAATTGGTACTTGATCTTGCAGCAGCCCCTGGCGGTAAGGCGACCCATCTAGCTGCATTGATGGGCAATCGTGGTGTGTTCGTTGCCAATGAAATTGAGCGAAGTCGCACACGCAGCCTCGCACAGAACCTTGAGCGCTGGGGCGCACGCCGCGCCATCATTAGCAACGAAACACCTCAGCGGTTAGCAGAGCAGTGGGGTGCGATATTCGACCGGGTGCTAGTGGATGCACCGTGTTCTGGTGAGGGCATGTTTCGCAAATCGCCTACTGCTGTTGATGAGTGGAGCGAGAATGCAGTGCAGGGGTGTGCAACTCGTCAGAAACACCTGCTGGAAACCGCAGCTCGGTTGGTACGTGTCGATGGCCATCTAGTGTACAGCACGTGTACGTTTGCACCAGAAGAGAATGAACAGATCATAGCACAATTCCTCAACCGACACGATGATTTTGCCTTACAACCAATTCGGTTACCAGGGTCAGCATCGGGGCGGTCGGACTGGCTTCCGGCTGAATTGGTGCGATCTGATATTGAGTATACGACACGTTTGTGGCCTCATCAGGTATCTGGAGAAGGGCATTTTGTCGCATTACTACGACGCACTACTGGCTCTGATGTTGGTATAAAAAAAGGATCGATACAAGTAGTATCGCGGCATATTCGTTCATTGTGGCATTCCTTTACTGCTGCGACATTGACCACCGACCCAGCGGAAGAGGCAATGCTGGTGGCTTTTGACAAACATCTGTATGCTATCCCAACGGATGCGCCACCACTTGACACACTCAAAGTTGTGCGTGCTGGCTTATGGCTGGGAACGCTGCATCGAGATCGCTTTGAGCCATCACATAGTCTCGCGTTGGCCTTACAGTCTGCTGATGTCCCCAACCGTTGTGATTTTGCCCCTGATGATGAGCGTCTCAGACAATATGTGCAGGGACATCCACTTCACGAGCCGGGAGACTCAGGCTGGGTGCTCATGACTGTCGCTGGTTTTCCAATTGGGTGGGGCCGACGCGCACAGGGCATCATTAAAAATGCCTACCCTAAGGGATTGCGGGTGCCTGGCTAGCGACGCAGCAACAACCGCCATTCAAGTCTCAGGAGTACACTGTCAATACTAACTATCGTGGTGGAATTGATCACACGGATGCTGATATCAACACTTTCTATGATTTGTGGTATGGTGTTCCATGTATATGGGATGCCAAATGCGAGGAGCCCGATGATGAGTCCCCCCAATACAGTTGTCTTTAACCAATGAGGATATGTTATATGCTTCATTGAGCGTGGTTTAATGTCTTTTAGACCAGCTAAGTTTCGATAATGGTATCCGTTGGAAGATTTTTTCAATAGTTTATGTACGTTTTCTTTCTTTCCCAATCGTGCTTGTTGGGATCTAGTCGGCAGGAATTCCCCTGCCAACAGAGCCATGTGTTGCAATCAGGAGCAAAAGCCACACTAGGCGATGGCCTTCGTTGTTCCATGTGACTTACAGATCCAGAGAAGAGTCATCAGGACCGGTACCGCCAACGGCGAGCAGTGTTTTGTCTGGGCCGATAGCAAATACCATACCTTCGTCATCTTCGACTGTGGCGGAGCTAGTATTGTCTGAGATGATATCTTCCCCTCCACCCCCGACACTAGCTAAGAGTACATCGATAGGGTCATCCCCAATCGTGGCTGAGGCATTATGGACCCAGGCGTGGAATCCCCCGAACATGACAGCCGTTGCAACCAATCCCCCAATGACGATTTTGTTCAATGAACGTCGTGTCAACACGAACACACTTCCTTTCTTAAAAGCAACTGGTGTGTGTAAATGCTGAGTATAAGGAATTTCAGGAAGCAACGGAATATCATTTAGAGATCACAAAATGATCGTTGAGTGCTCGTAGGACAGAGTCTGGCCGTACCGATGTGTTGTTTAGTCGCGATCAGTCATCTCACGATCAGCGCCAATAGTTGCAATTTTAGGTGAACCGCTTCCCTCACCGCTACCTCCAGCGATCTCTTGTACTGCGCCCCAAGTACACAGGCTAGCAAAGGCCAGTGCACCTGCCACTAATCCGCTAATGAGTATCTTCTTTATGTGTTGTTGAACGAACATACGTCCACTCCTTTCTTATTATTGATTGTTAGGTTTAGGTATCGAATATACAGAGTTTTCTCCCAGGTAAGCGCTATCAGCCGTGATGTGTTGTTCAGTCACGATCAATAACCTGACCACCAGTGCCAGTAGTTGCAATTTTGGGTGAGCCGCCCCCATCGCCACTATCTGTAGCGATCCCTTGCCCTGTGTTCCACATGTACATACCACCAAAGGCCAGTGCACCTGCCACTAATCCGCTAATGAGTATCTTCTTTATGTGTTGTTGAACGAACATACGTCCACTCCTTTTCTACATTGATTGTCATAGACAGTTATTGAGAATGTAGACATATTCTTGTTGTGTTAGTGAACCTAAGCGCTAGTATGGCGAGCAGCAAACGATCAAAATGGGTCAAGGACTAGCTGCCCCCAGCCTCCCCCAGGCTACCATTAGGATTAACTTGAGCGAGAAGCGTATCATTGGTTATACTCGTGTGAGCAGAACCAAGGGCCAGTGTGACGAACAGCAGACTACCGAGTAGTAGTTTAGTACACCAGTGTGGTGTGTTCATTGGTTTATTTCCTTTCTTTTATGTATGAGCCTTCACACGGGTTGGAGTATACGTAGGTTTGTGCCGTAGGAGAAGATCATAAGTGATCATAAATTGATCAGTGGGTATGGAGGGTTCAGAGATCGCGAAACGCTCCCGTGTTTCCTTTCCTTCATTTTGCAACATATTCCTAATTGGTGCTACACTACGACAATAATCGTGACCGTAATGGCATATACGGTCTTCTGCACAGTAATACGAGTGATTGTGGTAAAATACACCAATCTACCAACAATCCACATTACCTTCTTGCTACCTGTATCTGAGGTTGGTCATACCATATATCAGTTTGCAGATAGTCGTTTTTGGCGTGCTGTTCATACTGCAAGAGCGTGAGTAGCATGTCCGGAAAATGATGAGGATTGCCCGTGATAACGCTTGACCGAATTGATCATTTTGTATTAACTGTGCGTGATATCACGGCAACGTGTGATTTCTATCAACAAGTGTTGGGAATGCAGGTTGAAACGTTCGCTGATGGTCGCACCGCTCTTCATTTTGATCTGCAGAAGATTAATCTGCATCAGGCTGGCTACCAATTTGCGCCAAAAGCCCATTCGCCTGTGCCTGGATCTGCAGATTTTTGTTTGATTACCGTTGATCCATTAGAACAAGTTATTGCACATCTCCGAGCATGCGATGTTGCGATTGAAGAGGGGCCGGTACGCCGAACCGGGGCTCAGGGAACCATAGCTTCTATCTATCTACGTGATCCAGATGGTAACCTGGTGGAGATTGCAGTCTACCTTGAACACGAATAGGAAAGACATGGCACTGTCATCATATGTGATCGCACGTGCACGCGAACTCCAAGAATCGTCTGATGATATTGAAGCAATGTTGCGTTTATCGCGTGTATTCACCTTTGCATGTCCCCAGGATCAAACGATCCTTGAGCAGGTTGGCTCAGGGAAGTTGCGCCATCTGGCGAATGGGACGATCTATACATGCGAGCGTGGCATCTGGCGTTTGCTGACCCAGGAACGCACCAAATATTATGAACGGTTTCTCAAAGAATACAGATCCATTCGCCGTGCTGAAGGTCGTGGTTCGGTAGATGCAGATTATTATCGCACCCTGCCCTTTGCAGATCTGACTGGCCAGCACCGTGAATATTGGCATGTTCGCGCATGTGGTTTTGAAACGCTGATCGAGCATGTCGTCGATCCACTGGAGGCTCGTGGCCAACCACTCAAAATTCTTGATATTGGTGCAGGTAATGGCTGGCTCTCCTATCGTCTGGCCCAACGTGAACACCATGTAGCAGCCATCGATCTCTCAACTGATGACTACGATGGATTGGGGAGCCATGTCCATTACAACATTCCCTTTGTTCCGGTTCAGGCCGAATTTGACCAATTGCCGTTTGCCGCCAACCAGTTTGATCTGGTCATTTTTAATGCCTCGTTTCACTATTCCACGGACTACCGGGTGACGCTGCACGAAGTGTTGCGTGTGTTACAGCCCAACTGCCCATTTGTGATACTTGACTCGCCGGTGTATCGACGTGCGCGTAGTGGTCAGATGATGGTACGTGAGCGTGAACATTATTTTGAAGAAATGTATGGTTTCTCATCGAATGCCTTACCAAGTGAGCACTATTTGACCTATCAGCGACTCAGGACATTGGCAGAAGAAATGGAATTGTACTGGGACATGTTTACACCTGAGTATGGTTTATCGTGGTCGTTGCGCCCGTGGAAAGCGCGTTTGCGTGGACGACGCGAACCAGCCAAGTTTATGGCAATTGTGGGGTGGCCGAGATGATAAATGACCAGAAACCAGCGACACATCAATCAACTACATCCGATGTACGATCCCGTGTTGATCAATCAGCAACATCTCTCACGCGTTTTGGTCGCGCTCTGTGGCGTGAGTGTTTGCGGGTGTACGGGCAGTTGTTCGAGCGACATCGTCAGCATAAACTGCTGGTTGAGCATATCGCAGGCCGACCAATAGTTGTGTTACCCGAGGTGTCTCATCCCAAAATGTTGCGAACAAGCGAGTATTTTGTTCAAACCTTTGGTGTTCATCTCATTGCGCCAACCGCATCGGTCCTCGATATGGGCACTGGTTTTGGCATTGGGGCAGTCGTTGCGGCAAGTTGGGCGCAACGTGTTGTTGCAGTAGACGTTGATCCCGAAGCAGTGCGGTGTACACGCATTAATGCATTGATTAATAGGGTCGATACACGTGTGGCTGTGCGTGAGGGTGATCTCTTTACACCGGTTAATGGTGAACGCTTTGATGTAGTGTTGTTTAATCCCCCACTTTATCAGGACAGACCTCTTAACACTACCGAACGAGCATGGCGCTCTGACGATACTATTGATCGGTTCGCCGCCAATCTGCGTAGCCATCTGACTCTCAACGGGTATGCATTGATGCCGCTATCGACAAATGGTCAGGCAGATGCAGTGTTACGAACCTTCCGCAACAATGGGTTTCAAATCGATGTTATTACCGATTATGACTTGTTGAGCGAGCGGCTGACGGTGTACAAGGTAAGAGGGTAGAAGTAGAGACTAGAGACTGGAGACTAGAGGCTAGGGAGGTCTGGCAGGCGCGATCCTGTTGCCTGAGTCTGTCGAAGGCGGTGAGGGTAGGGGCCACATCAATCATATTATGTGCATCCCCGGCGGTTGCAAACCGCCGCTACAGGTGGGGTGTGCTACTGCTGTGGCACTTAGTCGTTCTGGCGTGGGGCGCGACATGGGGATGGTCAAGTAGGATGCCTTGGCAACGCTCCATGCCGTATTGAATGACGGGCATCTGTTGCGGGTGGTCTGGCGGGTGTAACGCTGCCAGTGGGGTTCAAAGGGGCCAGCCCCTGTGGCAGGGTGTGGGGCGCAGCACCCACAAATCGTCTTATTCCTTTAGTTGATTACATAAGGAGGGTCTTTTGGGAGAGGATACCAAGAAACCCGATCCTCAATCTACTACTACTCCCTCATCGCACGAGCAGCAGCCAAAGAAGGAAGCAACCACACAAGCAGGTCCCCCCGATCCAGCAACAAAAACTACTGCACAGAAGAAGGACGACGAAGCTACACCAACAACTCCACCTCAACAAGCAGCAACTACACCACCAGATCCATCCCAATCACCAAGTAACGACTCGACAACTACACCACCACCAACTCCGCCTCAGCCGCCGAACGATGATACGAAGCAGGGCGAAGACAAAGGGAAGAGTTGGGTTGATGTTATCAAGGATTCTGTGACGATTCTTGGTGGCTCAACTGTGGTTATTGCGGCATTGTTTGTATTTGTTGGGCGCATATATGCTGAAGGGTATTTTAACGCATTAAGTATTCCAATATCTTCGATATCGTTTTCTGAGGGGGATTACAGTGAGATTGGTTTTTTTATCCTTATTCCTGTGATTATTGTGATCACACTATTAATGTCGGTAATTGAATTTCTGAAAATTGCTGTAAATATGATATATGTATGTTTTAGAAAGTTAGCTCAGTAGCGGGTCAGTCAGAATCGTAAGAGATGGTCTCTCT
>JBCDFA010000378.1:0-7365 GCA_039178835.1 Chloroflexota bacterium | reverse complement strand
GCGTGTAGGTATTCTAGTTCATCAAAACAGAGCAACGGACGCGTCGTGAGCGAGGTAAGGTCCTGGTGGAGAAGTCCCAGCGCAATATTCAGATCGCTGACTTTACCATCCACCGCGATGAGATACTGCCATAATGCGACGGCCTCAAGATCGCGTAGAAAAGAGCCCAAAGCGACCAACAAACTATTGACATTATCATTTAGGTCGGGCCGCAGGGTGTACCAGAACACTGGCACCGCCGCAAACCGTTGGACCAGTGCCGCCCCCATACTCGTTTTACCTACACCACCAGCACCAACCAGTGCGACCGTCTCACCACGTGACAGGGCCTGTTCCGCTTGCTCACACTCACTATCATAGCCAATCAGCACATCAGGTTTGGTCGGTTGCTCCAGATGAATAGCTGGTCGTACCCGTTCGAGGAACACGGTGGCCAGATATTTGATAGCCAGATCAAACTCACGATAGTGTTGTGACTTTGAGCTAGGCAGCAGATGGCTCTGCTCCCAGATATCGGATGTGCGATGCAGGTGAAAATAGCGATTAAAACACCGGAGTTCTAAGACCAGGTAGGCATAGCGGGGGCTTTCTGGTTCTTGCCGCACTTCTGGCAGGACCGCTTCCATCTCACTCCGGTCGTATGGCAGTGGTCCACCCCAGAGTTGTGTTGCCGCCGCATACATCTCATCACGTAACGCGTTCCCAAGTGTTCGCGGGGTCATCGGGCGTGGTAGATCACGCAACGTATGGCTGAGAAAGTACGTATTCGCAAGTGGAGACTCAGCGCCCAACCGCTCAGGTTTATCGTACAGCTTGAGTGCCTGTTTGAGTCGCTTTTCAAAGGGGTTCAATGTAATATTGGTTGATTGGTCTGACCCAGACACACAATA
Organism: Chloroflexota bacterium; assembly: GCA_039178835.1. GTDB lineage: Bacteria > Chloroflexota > Chloroflexia > Chloroflexales > Roseiflexaceae > AL-N1. The sequence goes on along the minus strand of JBCDFA010000378.1, from coordinate 6,475 downwards.
CCTCACTTACCACTAGTAATCTACATTCCAATAAACGATACCCAGAGCAGATTTGGGACAAACGGAACAATCCTGGGAACTTTGCTAGACACTCTATGTTACACTCAATTGTACACCGTTCAGACAAGTCATTTGACACGTACACCCATCTACTCATACATCTACACCACAGGAGAACACTCGTATGAACAATTTACGTCGGATCCTCGTTCTATGCCTGACCCTCGCCTTTACGTTGGTTTCATCAGGTATCCTAACCAACACCGCTCAGGCATCCGGCAACGCCACATGGGCATCGTGGCATCTGCGTGCAGACTTCTCGCAGCAACAGCCACAGATTATCTGGACCTCGTTTGTCGGTGAAGGAGCAACGGTACTCGATAGTATTGAATATAATCTCACAAGCAATTGCAATATACCACAGCTCGACTTTGATGGTGAGTATGCTGTCTTTGACGGTAACACCCACATTGAATGTCCAACACCTGATTTCAGATATGATGTGCATCAGATGGCACCACATCTGGTCCAGGCACAGGCGAGCAAATGTGAATGTCGCATTGGTGGCGCACCATTCTGGATCGCGGCCGATACGCGGCTGGAACTCGGTAACACCCATGCAAACCCATTGTTCTACAAAGAAAAAGATGACATGAGCTTCGCACTACCGATCAATAATGATATCTATGCACAGACCCAACTCAACCTGGGGTCAACTCAGATTACTTCTACACACTGGCAGGCTGATTATGATGGAAATCGCGTGTGGATGGGGAATGGAGGCGAACACTTCCTTGCCGTCAATGAGCAGATGAGATGGCCTGTCTTCATGACATCACTCTTTGAGAAAACTGGTATCAACTTTCTGCTCGGTATATTGCCTGAAGAACACCTTGGCCACTGGGTCGAAGACTCCCAATCAAAACCGATTGTCAATCCTGCGGCAAGCGATCTGGGAAATCCAGGGGATTTTGAGATGAAGACAGAAGCTGATACGATTGTAATTGGTCACGACCCGCGTACAGGCGATTATTTTCACGGTATGGTTCGCACACTTGATGTTGATCCAGGATGTCGCGGACACTATTAAATTCACCTGCACCTGATCCAAGACGAAACTCAAAGATACGACTTCACGATGACATCACCACAGACATTCGATGAGCATATGGATGGATGGCACACATGGCAACTGGCTCCCTGGGGTCAGTTGCGTTATCGGATTGCCCAGGCCAATCTTGCCGATCATTTGCCGCCGCCTCCAGCACACATTCTTGATGTAGGTGGGGGCAATGGTCTCGATGTCTTGCCACTTGCGCAGCAAGGCCACACCATCACCCTAGCCGACTACTCGACTCGCATGCTGGAACACGCCCAACGTGAGGCTACCAAAAAACACATCAACGAACAATTCACCTATATTCAATCTGATGTTCGTCACCTGCAAGAGGCTGTCGGGGAACAAACGTTTGATGCCATCCTGTGTCACAACATTTTGCAGTATCTCGACGACGCCGCTCAGGTGCTTGTGCAGTTAAGTACACACCTCAAGGCTGGTGGTCTCCTCTCGATCATCAGCCCAAATCCTGCCTCCGAAGCATACCGCACCGTCTTCCAACAGCTTGATCTGGCAGCAGCGTATGAGCAACTCGATACGAAAACCGCATATGCCAAAACATTTCAGGCAACCATGCATCGCTATACATTTGAAGAACTACAACAATGGCTAACAACCGGACATTGCACTATCGTGGCCCAGTATGGGATTCGCTGTCTCTATGATTACCTGCCGGACAATGAGCGAAAAACCGATCCGGCATTCCTTGCTGATCTGGAACAACTCGAACTGGAGTTACGGTATCGTTATCCATACTATTTACTGGCGCGTTTTCTGCATCTTATTGCACAAAAAGATAGTCAGGGATAAGTGTTTTTACGAGACCAGAAATAGCAAAAATGTGCGGTGGTATGCCGCACATTTTGTTTGCATATCTGTGTTGTTTATGATTGTGCTGGGTAATTTGTAGCTACGGCTGCTGGTTGTAACCGAAATGAACTCGTCAGGAGTGCAAGCAGGTAGAGCAGAAAGGCGCTTATTGAAGACCAGGTGCGGATAAAGTTGGCATCTTGCCACTGCTGTCGTGCCTCAGCCCAATCTGCCGGGGGCATCTGAATGTTCCACGATTCGATATATGCGTTGAGCGGCAGATTGATCTGGGTCGTAACGAGAAAGGTTCCCGTCAAATACACCACAAACCCTGCGAGAAAAAGCAGAAAGGTTAGCGAACGATACGAGGGGAGTAACGACACCAATGCAACCACAGAAACACCAACCGCACCGAAGAAGAATGTACCAAACATGCCATTCCGTACATTGATGTTAATCAGCTCCATCACTTCAGCGTAGCGGGTCGCTGGTAGCTCATCAAGCATAAATACGATATCATAACTAAAAGCAAAAAAGAATCCGGCCATCACACCTGTAAGCAATGTGCTAATAATCATAAGGGCGTTGCGTACAGCTACTTGCGGTTGCATAGTTCTTCCTCCTGAGTAATAAATGTTGACGACAATGAGAGTATAGTCAGACACTGTGAAGAGAATTTGAAGAAGTGTGGTAGAGAATGAGGATACTTTATCTTTTTTGGCACATATGATAACAAATACGGAGGTCTTGATGGGCATGACAGCGCAGGATGTGCATACGATGCTACTTCGTTTGGGAGACACAGCAACTGCGGCTCATTCACAACGTTTCTTCAAAACAGGGCCGGGAGAGTATGGCGAGGGCGACCAATTTCTAGGGATTCGTGTGCCGATCCTGCGTGCACAGGTCAAGCAATGCCGCGATCTGCCACTTAAAGAAGTGCTCATTGTGCTTAGATCGGCATTTCACGAAGAGCGCTTACTGGCACTCCTGATCCTGGTTGACCAATTCGCAAAAGGGAATGAGGAAAACAAAACCAGAATCTATGAAAGCTATCTCCAACACACAGCTCATATCAACAACTGGGATCTGGTCGATAGTTCCGCGCCACATATTGTTGGTGCCTACCTTGAACAACGCAATAAACAACCGCTCTATACTTTGGCCGCATCGACCGATCTCTGGGAGCGGCGCATTGCGATTATGGCAACATTTCACATGATCAGAAAGAAGGATTTTGACGATGCCCTGGCTATATCACGTCTTCTCAGTGATGATAGAGAGGATCTGATTCACAAAGCAGTTGGCTGGATGTTGCGGGAGATTGGCAAACGTGACCTGACTGTGGAACGTGCATTTTTGCAAGAACACTACCAACAGATGCCCCGCACCATGCTGCGCTATGCCATTGAAAAGTTCCCTGAGGAGGAACGAAAGAGGTATTTGCAGGGTGAGGTATAAGAAACACCGAGTATGCCCACCGACAAACACACCTTGCTTTCCTCAAAACTTCTCACCGAGATTGATGCTTTGCTGGGAGTATCACATCAACAACACGTAATTGAAGACAATGAAATTACATATCCTACCAGAGGCTTTGCCTGGCATCTTTCATTGCCCAAGAATAACGACGAGGCAATGCGTATGATGGATTATTGTGTCGATCACGTGAGACATGTATTGGGCAGTCAATCATTGCAAGCCTATAAGCAGATCGATTCATGGTGGGGACTACACAAAACCCCTGCACATACATTGGTAGTCTTTCCGGGAATAAGTCAGTACGATATTGTTCGCTTTGCATGGGACCTCCCACCAGGAAGCTCTGATGCTGAAGCACATATCGTAACTCTCAAACACCTTCACCAAACGTATGGCATCGACATCATCGGTGCCGGGCATCGGACTATCGAGTTTCGCTTACAACAACAGCTCACAGAACGAAGACGTATACGCTTTCTCAACAGGTTGCTGCACTTCTGTCCTGATATCATGCAGGCGTTTCCACATTGGGAAAGCGATGAAGAACTTCTGGTAGATAGTGGCAGCTCGTTTGTCTTCAATCACAACTACTTTGACATTTCGGATGGGCGCATTGCGCTGTGGTGGGATTGAGGAGTCATACAGAGGTTTTAATGGATCACAACGACAGCACTATGCTACAATGTGAGACTATAGAGAAGCTTGTATGGAAATTTTACAGTACACACAATGAAAGAAGAAGATACTTCATACCCCCCTCTATCTGTCTTTAGAGTAGTCTGTTGGATCATTGTCAACATGGCATTGATCGCCCCTTTTGGTGGCTATATTGCCGTTATGGAGGAAATCTATCCACCTGGTACACCTGAGATCCTTGAAGGTGTGCTCTTTATGCTCCTCTTCATACTGGTTCTCTGGATACCACCATGGCTTGTTTTGCCACCATGGTTTCAGGAGTATCGTTGGCATGGTGGTAGCGATTTTGGTTTCACTACTACATTCGGAGGTATATGGATTGGAGGTTTTACAGGACTTGCCCTCACATTACTAATTTTTGAACAGAGAAGCGGTATGGTCATCTTCTCTATCGTAGTTATGGGACCGATATTAGCTTTTCTATGGTGGTTTTCTCTTGCACGTTCCCCAGCTAACTACAATCCCCGCTGGGTCTTAGCAACCGGGGTTGGAAGTACCATTGGAACTTTTTTTGCCCTAAGGCGACATATATCTCTTGAAACTACCATGGCAAGTTTCACAACAGCGACTTTTACAGAAGGCGTTCTGAGTGGCATCATTTATAGTCTTTGCTATAGTATAGTGACCATTGTACTGCTCAAGTGGGCAGTGAAAGGTGGTCGTGAAACAACCGAGTGGTGATGATCACTATCTAAAATCATTCGTACACATTTACCACAGAAAAGTACAGCTATGCCAATCATCATCTTCTGCGAAGACCCACTCAACCGAAATCAGCCAGAGGACATCTACCAGGCCGAGGCTACCACAGCACAGGCCGCTGGGTTCGACTATGCGCTGATCAATCTGGAGGCGCTGATACATGAGCACAACGCCACCAAAGCCGTACGACGTGTGCCATCAACCACGGAGGAGACAACTGCACTCTATCGTGGCTGGATGCTCAAACCAGACGACTACACGCGTCTGTACGATGCGCTGTTACAAAAAGGCATACGTTTAATAAATAATCCCGTTGCCTACAAACACTGCCACTACTTCCCCGAATCGTATGACATCATCAAACACAAAACGCCACGCTCGGTATGGTTGCCGGTTGACGAGAGCTTTGAGGCTAGCTCGATTACGCCATTGCTCACACCCTTTGGCAACAACCCTATTATCGTCAAAGATTATGTCAAATCACAGAAGTACTACTGGTACGAGGCATGCTTTATCCCCAACGCATCAGACCTGGAAGCAGTCCACAAAACAGTTACACGCTTTCTTGAGTTACAGGACAGCCACTTAAACGACGGACTAGTCTTCCGAGAGTATGTCGAACTAGAGCCGCTCACCACCCATTCCAAAAGCGATCTCCCACTGACCAAAGAATTTCGCGTGTTTGTGTTCAATGGTACACCACTGGTGGTCACAGAATACTGGGAAGAGGGAGACTATCAGGGGCATACCCCGCCACTTGCAGCATTTACGGAAGAGATGCACGCCATCCAGAGCACGTTCTACACCATGGATATTGCGAAACAGCAGAATGGTGCATGGCTCATCATTGAGCTTGGCGACGGGCAGGTCGCGGGTCTGCCAGAACGAATCGATCCGCACGTGTTCTATCAAAAACTGGCAGAGATGATTTGGTAGTGAACACATCAAATCTGTACAAACTTCGCTTCCCCTCCTTCATCTGTCACTCACCCATTCGGGTTATCAGAGGTGTGATGGGACTTTAGCAAACACCACTACAACAAGTCCAGATCGCGGGCCCGATTGATGGCCTGGGTACGATTGTGAACCAACAGCTTGTCATATATATTTCCCAGATGCGTCTTGACCGTGTTCACAGAGATATTCAAACGGAGTGCGCTATCTCGGTTCGGTAATCCATGAGCAAGTACCCGCAGCAACTCGACTTCACGCTGACTCAATAGCTCGTTGCCACTTGCCCGATCAACGAGAGGCTCTGTGGTAGCAGGCACAGACAGCGGTTCAATCAACCGACGCTGTGACTCATGGGCAACATGGACCAGATCAAGCACCGTGGGATCAAACACATTGGTTGGAGCATCCATGATTGATAGTAACTGTTGGACACGGGTTTTTTGCTCGTGGGGACACGCAGGATGGGTAGCAACGATATGTAAGAGTTGCACGCCCTGCATGTGGTGTCCAGTGTGACACAGTAGATTGCCCACCTCTGCGAGCGCTGGTAACAATAAAAAGGCTGCATTCATCTCAGCAGCTGTCTGGAGTGCCTGTCGAAACCTCTGCTGTGCAGTGGCCCGATCATTGAGTGCTGCTGCGGACTGTGCAGCACCCAGCAACACCTGTGTGAGTCGCACACGGTCGTGGATGTCCTGATACATAGCGATGCTG
>JBCDFA010000377.1:0-7371 GCA_039178835.1 Chloroflexota bacterium | reverse complement strand
GTTCGTCGGCGTATTGGTCGTCGGCATGGGTGTATTGGTCGCCGTCGGGGTGTTCGTCGGTGGCACGGGGGTATTGGTCGGTGTCGCTGTTGGCGTGTTCGTTGGGGTGTTGGGCGGCACCGGCGTGTTCGTCGGTGTCGGCGTATTCGTCGGTGTCGCCGTATTGGTGGGTGTCGGCGTTGGTGTGTTGGTTGGGGTGGGGGTATTGGTGGGTGTCGCCGTCGGTGTACTGGTTGCGGTAGGCGTGTTTGTGGCCGTCGGCGTATTGGTGGGTGTCGGCGTTGGGGCAGGTGTATGGAAGCCAATATCTAATGTGTGATTGTTATGTCCTACACCTCCGGTTGTGTGCGTAATAACAGGCCATACACCCGTAGCAGAACCTATTGGATTTGTTGTGTTAATAGCATCTGAGTCATTGCTGTCGTCATCACCTTGCGACACGGTTGAGTTAGGTGTCGTCAGTTCTAATCCGGCAAGTGGGCCACTCATATAATCTATGGCATTATCAAGACGAATTTCATACGTTGTGTTAGGTTGAATATTCAAACCATATCTTGCAAATGTAGTGTTACTATCAGTTGCAGAGCTAAAGTAGAAAGCTCCATCACCGTTTGTTGTGGCGGTACCAATCAATGTTCCATTCTGATAGAGACGCACGGTCACCCCAGCGATTGAGGGCTCACCAGGATCTTGCACACCATTCCGGTTCGTATCCTGCCAAACACGGTTCCCAATTTCGATAGGAGCAGCCTCACAAATCAGTTCAACATCGCCAAGACCACCAGCCTTACCGAAACTTGCCCCTTGTGGATAGACCTGTACAGCGCGCACACGTGACCCATCAGTATTGCTGAACACCGTAGTACCAGCCTCACGTGTGGTAAATGTATCGTATACTGTTGAAACCGTATCGCCACTACCAGGCAAAATAGCAAGTGAGCCAATCACAGTTTCGCGATGATAGTCAGGACTGAAGTCAAGATCATAGTGCTCGTCATAGTAGAATTCACGATTGCCTGGACCAGAGTTATCGTTGCGCTCTCCTGGATCGGAATTGGGATCGCCAGTGGTGCGGGAGCCACAACTCCCTCCTGACTCGAGTTGCCAAGAACCTGCACCATTCAAACAGGCTAATAGTAAATCTCCACCATGACGGGTTTGATACAATGTTCCGTCGAATGGTCCTGGATCTCGGCTCTCAAAGGCTTGATCCCCCAGACGATCACGTAAACTCAACATCATATAACCTTCAGCGTCGAATTCAATATCGGTAAACATTGGTTGCGGATAGGACCATAATGAACCTCGATCATAGCGGTTTGCAGGACGCCATGTATCACTCCATGGATTCCATTCGCCATCACGATTAGGATCAGAAAATCCGTCGTTCACATGACGACGAGGATAATCAAGGTCAAATTCAAGGGTAGGAGTTGAGGAAAAACTATCTGTTTGCGGATTGAACTGCAAAACATACGCATGCATATCATCACGTTGATTCGTGCTTTGAGCACTACAAACAGCACCTATATATAATTGACCATCATGATAGGCAATTGCAAAAGGACGAAAGTCACTGGCACTAGGATCAGGATTATTAGTGGAGTTACCATCATCCCCATTACAAGAAGCAGGAATAGGAATGGTGTAGGAATCAACATTTGCCGGGGCAGGCGCACTCGCGCCAGGGCCAAAAGGCATGACCACCAGTGATCGGTCGTGCAGGTTGATGGTATACAGCTCGCTTTCATCATCAGAAATCTCAACGTCTCCCAAGCCAGCTTTCCCTACCTGACCATATGCACCAGCATCGACATTCCATTGAAATCCCGACACACCACGAGGATGTGGATTTACTCCAGTATCAATACCCGCAATGGTGTTGAGATCGATAAAAAGTGTTGCAGTAGTGGGGTCCAGATCTTGTATCACATAAATTGCACCAGTACTGTCAGCACTACCAAAGCTCGCGCCACGACGAAGATACGCCCCTGCATAAATGCGGTTGGTAGAGCGTTGATAGGCCAGACCGTAGGTCGTGCCAAGATCATCCGCCTCAGCAGCGACATTTTTGCTCACGCTGGTACCACTGGCCGTATACGAATAATCAACAATGACAGGTGCTGTCGAACCACTGTTGTCGCCACGCTCAAAACAGGTCGCTACCAAACGTGGCGATGAACCACAATAATCGGCAGGATGGTGAAGGGCAAGATCAATGTTAGCGGTATTTCCATCGGCAACAAACTGGACACTTGTACCATTTTGACTGCCGAATGCGCTTGGCTGGAACAAGCTGGACCAGCCAGTAAACTCAATGCGATAGGGACCAGTTCCGCTTGCAGACAACGAATATGTGCCATCTGTTGTGCTTGTAGCAGAACCTTGATCAGTGCCTGCGGCATCGTAAGCTGTGACCGTGACACCGGCAATGCCTGGTTCGTGTACCCCACGAGCACCATCGGCATTAAAGTCACGATACACCGTTCCAGCAATAACACCAGCCGCATGGGCAGATGGAGCAAGCGGTATACTAAAGCTGGAAAAAACAATTGCAACAAGAGTGATAAATATAAAACAATTGCGATAGAACGTATTGGGTTGTCGCATAAAGATCCTCGTCGTACTGATGAATTGAACAACCTACAAATCCAATAAACTAACTAGACTTGATAATACGTATATGCTATTACCGAAACCGAACCGTATATAAACTGATCACTAGTAAACAATTCAGTATCAGCGTTGTAACAAGTGATGTGCCTCACCTGTTACAGGGAAGATCTTGTTGGCAAACACACATCCCAATATGACACTTTCGTCAACAACTCCTGCGCTAGCTTTCATCCTGAAGTAGCACACTGTCCATACCCTACAAGCATCCCGTAGTGAACATATCTCCTTCCATAGATATTTTGACCTCAGTTTTTGCCACTGTGGAAGGAGATACAACTAAATCAACAGGGAGGATATCAAACAGATAGATTATGAAAAATGAACATATGTCATCCTCATCCGATGACACACCTAAGGTGTCGGTGATCGTCCCGGTTTACAACGGTGGTAAGGCATTCCACCAATGTCTGGACAGCATCACCAAAGCACAACCGAAACCGTATGAACTGATTGTCGTTGCCGATGGGGATACCGATGGTTCGCGGGAAATCGCACGCCGCGTTGGCGCACAGGTGATCGAACGGTCAACACCAGGAGGGCCAGCGCAGGCTCGCAATCTTGGTGCTCAGCGTGCGACAGGCGACATCCTGTTCTTTATCGATGCCGATGTGACGATCCCTGTTGATGCGGTTCAACAAGTCCAAACAGCATTCCGCTACCAACCACAGATGGCCGCATTAATTGGCTCATACGACGACACCCCTTTAGAATCGCACTTTCTCTCTCAATACCGCAATCTACTACATCACTACACACACCAAGCTGGACGAGAAGAGGCATTCACTTTTTGGGGTGCGTGTGGCGCCATTCGTCGTGAGGTATTTCTAGAGTTAGGAGGGTTCGACCAAAAGTACGAGAAGCCATCGATTGAAGATATCGAATTAGGCTACCGACTTGTTGAACGGGGACACACGATTCGTCTGATAAAAGAGCTACAGATCAAACATCTCAAACGATGGGACGCCGTCTCAATGCTCAAGACCGACTTCTTTCAACGAGCGCTTCCGTGGACCGATCTTATTCTACGCTCTGGTCAGATCCCCAATGATCTCAATCTTCAGCGTTCTAGTCGTCTGAGTGTGGTCTGTGCCTACGGCCTGATCGCATCATTGGCTACCGCAATACTACGCCCTAGTATGCTAGCTCTATCTGCTATCTGTGCCATCTTGCTTGTCTGGCTCAACGCTGCGTTATATCGCTTCTTCATCATCAAACGGGGAGTGTGGTTCACAGCACGTGTACTTCCCTGGCACTGGCTCTACTTCCTGTACAGTGGGCTAGCCTTTGGTCTGGGCATACTCCGATTCACCCTGGAAAAACACCGCGAGTAAGCTGACAAAATTGTTATCTAAAATCACCTTACCTGGCGTGAAAAAAGCATATTTTATCCGTAACGTAATGCTCTGTTGTTTTGTTGTACTCACATTGATATTTACACGGCACTACAGTTAGGAGAGAAAGCATGAATCATTACCCTGCCGTTATTATTGGTGCTGGTCCCGCTGGCCTTACTGCTGCCTACCAGCTTGCCAAGCAGGGCATCCTTCCTACCGTGTTTGAGAAAGATCGTCTCGTGGGGGGCATTGCCCGCACTGAATCATACAAGGGGTATCGCTATGATATCGGCGGACATCGTTTCTACACGAAGGTCACCGAAGTCGAGGAGTTCTGGCACGAAGTCTTGGGCGACAAATTTATGACGCGTCCACGCCTCTCACGTATTTACTACAAAGGTCGTTACTATAATTATCCGCTTAATTTGGCCAATACCCTTGGGAATCTTGGCCCTATCGAAAGTTTGTTAATCCTGTTCAGCTACGTCAAAGCACACGTTCGTCCATTACCAAAGGAAGACAACTTCGAGGAATGGGTTATCAATCGATTTGGTGAACGGCTGTTCCGCACCTTCTTCAAAACATACACCGAGAAAGTATGGGGCATTCCCTGTACTGCCATCCAGGCTGAGTGGGCCGCCCAGCGTATCAAAGGGCTATCGCTCACCGTTGCAGTGATGAATGCCTTGTTCAAAGTCAACAATACCAAAACTCTCATCGAGGAATTCCAGTATCCTGCCCTTGGGCCAGGTCAGATGTGGGAACACTGTCAGGACGCCGTCGAGCGAATGGGGGGCACTGTTCAACTCCAGAGTGATATTGTTGGTCTACGACATCAGAATGGGCGCGTCATCAGTGCCACAGTACAACAGGGTGAGGGTAAAACCGAAGCCCATGCCGACCACTTTATTAGCAGCATGCCACTCAATGAACTTATTCTATGTATGGACCCACAACCACCAGAAAAGGTGCTGCGTGCCGCATATGGTCTCAACTATCGTGACTTTATGCAGGTGTGTTTAATCATCAACGAACCAGATCCCTTCCCTGACAACTGGATCTACATTCACAGCCCGGAAGTCAGAGTTGGCCGTATCCAGAATTTCAAAAACTGGAGTCCGCATATGGTGCCCGATCTCAGTCGTACGAGCCTGGGCATGGAATACTTCTGTAACGAAGACGACGACCTATGGACGATGGACGACCAAGAGCTGATCGAACTGGCCAAACGTGAAATCGAACAACTCGGCCTTGCGCGTGCTGCCGACGTGGAAGATGGCTATATCATTCGACAGCTCAAAGCCTATCCGGTATACGATGGCACCTACCGCGAACACGTCGAGACTATTCGTGAGTATCTCACAACCTTTGAGAATCTCCAGACGATTGGTCGTAACGGCATGCATCGCTACAACAACCAGGACCACTCGATGCTGACCGGGATGCTGGCGGTGCAGAACATCCTTGGCGAACAACACGATCTGTGGGAAGTTAACACCGAGCGTTCCTACTACGAGGAGTTTACCAAGGAAGAAATGCAATCACGTGCCGAGCACGAGGATGTGCACAAGCCTGATCATCCACATACAGACGAGACGAATCCTAAACTCCAAGAACGTGCGGTGAATGATCCTGAGCGTGCGTGGTAGCCGGAAAAGGAAGCAAGGAATGACTCCAGTTCGGATCGGATTAATTGGCTGTGGGCGGATCGTGCAGACTGTCCACCTCGCCATTCTCACCAAACTGCCTAACGCCAAACTCGTAGCCTTGGCGGAAACAGATGTCCAAAGGCGTGACGAAGCATCGCAACGCGCACCAGACACGATAGCGCTTGCAAGCCATGAGCAACTATTGCGCCGTGATGATATTGATGCCGTGGTCATCTGTCTGCCCACGGCACTCCACGCAAGGATCGCACATGAAGCGCTTCAGCATGGCAAACATGTATATGTCGAGAAACCGCTTGCAACGAGTCTGGCTGAGGCCCGACCAGTGGTCGATGAATGGAAAAAAACCAATGTCGTCGGCATGATGGGGTTTAATTACCGCTTTAATAAACTGCATCAAGCTGCACAACGTGCAATACAACGTGGGAAGATCGGCGATGTTATCAGTGTACGAACAGTGTTTACGTCCGCAGCACGGAGCCTGCCTTCGTGGAAGCAACATCGTCACAGTGGTGGCGGTGTGCTTCTCGATCTGGCTTCGCATCATATCGATCTACTCCATTTTCTCTTTGGTTCGTCGATTGACGAAGTACGTGCAGAAATAGACTCGCAACGGACAGAGGATGACACCGCACTGGTACAACTTCGCCTTGCCAACGGCGTAGCGGTACAGTCCTTCTTTTCGATGTGCACTACCAACGAGGACCGTTTTGAAATCTATGGTACGGAAGGCAAAATAACGATTGACCGACAACGTGGGTGGAATGCCAACATTACCAGCACGAACGCCAGTCACAGTCGGCTCGCTCAACTTCGCTCAGGACTCACCAATGTGGTATTGAGTCCATATATACGTCAACGCCTGACCGCCCCAACCAGTGAGCCATCGTTCAATGTGGCGCTCGCTCAGTTTGTCGCAGCGATACGCAATCGGCGTTTGTCTTACCCCAGTTTTGATGACGGGTATCGCAGTCTTGCGGTGATCGAGGCAGCGGAGGCGGCAGCACAATCAGGTCAGACCATACGGCTCAAAGGCGAACTGGTAGCACAATAGATACCAGTCGTCTGCAAGGAAACCGGGAAGTAGTATGCGTATTTTGCTTGTTAATGATTATGGCACACCCACTGGCGGGGCAGAAGTTCAGTTTGTTGGGCTGCAAAAAGAGCTACGCAAACGTGGTCACGATGTGCGGTTGTTCACCAGCAGCGCTCGACCGACCGACGTCCCCAGTGCCGCTGACTACGAATGCCTTGGGACAACCTCACGGTTTCGTACCTTGCTCCAGACAGCCAACCCATGGGCATGGCAGCGTCTGCGCCAGGTTCTGAACGATTTTCAGCCGGATGTGGTGCATGTCAAAATCTTTCTGACCCAGCTTTCGCCGCTGATTCTACCATTGCTGCAAAACATACCCAGCCTTTGTCATGTCGTCTGGTATCGCCCTGTCTGCCCAACCGGAACTAAAATGCTGCTGGATGGATCGCCATGCCAGGTGCGTTATGGCAAGGCCTGTTATCGCAACGGGTGTCTCCCACTCCACGATTGGGCGCCATTGATGCTGCAAATGCAACTATGGCGCCAGTGGCAACACGTATTCGATCTTATCGTCGCAAACAGCACAATGACCAAACATCATTTGCTTTCGGAAGGCATCGAACCTGTCGATATCATCTGGAATGGCGTGACACCACGC
>JBCDFA010000376.1:0-7390 GCA_039178835.1 Chloroflexota bacterium | reverse complement strand
TATTGGTCATTCAACCCGTGCGTTGGCACAAGTGATGCGTCTAGGGCTGGCTGTGTTTCGTGCATCTACAGTTGCCAAACCGGCCACTCCGTCAGTGTTGGTCGTGCTGAATGAGAATGATGCGGCAATCGATGGATCGATTACAGAGTTGCTAGTGAAACTCTGGCAGAACAAAGGTGTGCGTCATCTGGAGACACATATATTTCCAGCCGATCTCAACCTGGAGCACGACCTGATTGATCCCAATCAGAAACTGCAGCGTATCGATACTGCAGCGTATCGATCTGGTGTATCCTGTCCTCCTCGATCTGATTATACGGTAAATTCTCAAACCGGTTGATCTGCTTTTGCCTGGGTTGAAGCAGATCTGGAGAGACCATCTTATCAAACGATTGATAGACAGTAGAAATAAGAAATGTTGTCTAGTATGTTGTATGTGGTATGGCTTTACCAATGCCTGAAACAAATCATGCCCCTGCTCGTGTGTACATAAGAGTTGTGGTGTTGTGATATCTTAGGTGTGTTTTTGTCAGTGATGGTAGAAAGTGGTGAATGTTTATGCATATGTTCCAACCAACCACCAGACAACCTCGACAACAGGTGCTGCCCAAAATTCAGGTCACTCAGAGCCCCGAGGGACTGGTCTTGAAAGAGCCGCTTGGTGGATATACGATGCTCCTGTTTCTCGGCTTCTTTGCCTTATTCTGGAATACGATTACCTGGGTCGTTTTTGGTACTGCCTGGGCAACACAGGGGCTAGGAAGCATCTGGTGGGGAGTTATCTTTGTGCTCGTTGGTTTGGTGCTCCTCTTCTTTTTCGTACGCCAGTTGGCCATCTCGTTACGTTTTGGTCCCGGTAAACTGATTATCTCAACATGGCCTTTATGCATAGGTTCCGAGGCGGAAGTGCGTTTTGTGCGGAACATCCGTGGGAGCGCTACGATTGAGCGATTAGAGGCGCGTTTGGTCTGCACCGAAGTGGCTACCTATCAGGTTGGGACTGATACACGCACTGTGCGAGAAACCGTCTGGGAAGAGACGCTGCCTGCCGCGATGATGATGCCGGGTTCATCGATGATGGACGCCACATGGCATGTACATATCCCCAAAGATGCGCCGCCTTCACTTTCAGTACGGCGCAACCAGATTGTCTGGAGCGTTGAGGTGAAGGCATATGTGGCCAACTTCCCAGATACGACCTCGTCATTTACGCTAGTAGTACGACCGGAGGTTGTATGATCAGTATCACTCTAGATCAAAGTGATTATACGGTAGGGGATCGTGTCACAGGTCAGGTTTTATGGAATCCGTCGTCGCAGAGCAACCCACGTGGCATTATCGTGATGGCTCAGTGGCGTACCGAAGGGCGAGGTGACTCAACTAGTGATATCGTGGCCGAGTTGCGCGCCGATGCTGGTCCAACTGGTTTTACGCCGACTGTGCAACTGCCATTTGAACTCACGTTGCCTGCTGATGGTCCGGTATCCTACAATGGGAAGTTGATCCGTGTCATCTGGGAAATCATTGTGCGTATTGATCTCCCGATGGCTTTGGATACGCGGCATAAAGAGCAATTCTATGTCTTTCCGCGTCAGTTGGCCCCGGACGCATTCGGATGATTGATCCCTATGAGACAATCGGTCTGGGTGGTAATCCTTTTGTGGTTGAATCGGCTCCTGGTGTGCCTGATATGCTTTGGATCGACCGGGGTTTCTCGACTGCACCCAAACCGGACAGCAAGCAGTTCGTTCAGGTCATTGGTCCCAAGGGAGCGGGTAAAACGTCGTTGTTGCTACACTGGCGTGATCAGGTCGATGGTCCGTATGTGCATTTCCCGCTAGGCTGGGGGCGTTGGCGTCTGCCGCCTGTCGCTCCAATGGCCTATTGGGACGAGGCTGATCGTATTCCGCAGCCTTTCCTTCGGTATGGGCTCTACCAAGCTGCCCGACACAACGCGACGATTATTGCCGGCACCCATGTTGATCTCACCCATGCTGCTCAACGCCATGGCTTTGCTGTGAAGACCATCGAGCATCCGCCGCTTGATGTAGTCACCCTGCGTGCCTGGGTGACACGACGCATCGCGGCGGTGCGATTACCTGACACTCCCGACTACCTTGTTCCCGACGATGCACTTCTCACACGTGTTGCCCAAGAGTCGGGCGAGTCGTGGCGGGTTGCCGCAGATCACCTGCACATCTGGGTGGCCGAAACGGCGGCACAGGCTGCCAAACAAGTAGCCGGAAGCGACGCCACAGAGTAAGTGGTATAATGCAAAAACCTGAATGTTATGTATGTAGAACAGTGCTATGTCTCAATCCAGTACATCACCCGCTTCTTACAATCAACAGGTGTTTATGTACACACTGGCGGAAATTTTGCCTGCACAGGGTACCTGGCATGAGGAAGAGTACCTGTGGCTGAGTAGCCGTACCAATCGTTTGATCGAGTTCACTGATGGGTACGTTGAGGTATTGCCAATGCCGACCGATGAACACCAACGGATTGTGCTGTTCCTCTATCGTGTGCTCTATGCGTTTCTCAAATCCTACACAACAGGTATTATCCTGACAGCTCCACTGCGGTTACGATTAGAGGGTGGGAAATTTCGTGAGCCAGATCTGTTGTTGCTTATGTCGGCTGACGATCCGCGTCGGCACAACCAGTATTGGGAGGGTGCAGACCTTGTGATCGAGGTTGTGAGCCCAGATGATCCTAATCGTGATATTGTGGAAAAACGCCGAGAGTATGCCGAATCGGGTATTCCTGAGTACTGGATCATCAATCCTAAGTCATCAACAATAACTGTATTACAGTTAGCCGGAGATACGTATGAGGAGTATGGGGTGTTCAATCGTGGTGATGTGATGGCCTCTCCGATGTTGTCAGCGTTTCACATTGCCGTCGATGATGTACTGAATGCCGAGGCGTGATGCATCTTAATCTCCCCATTCTTGACCAACTCGTCGGATGTCGGAATGTACTCATGGCCGGAATGGGTGGCGGTTTTGATGTTTTCTGTGGCTTACCCATCTACTTTGAGCTGCAACGCCACGGTTTTAATGTCCACTTGGCCAACTACAGTTTTTCGCATGTCAGAGATTTTGCAAGCGGTGTGCGGCTGTCGGACACACTTGTTGGTGTGAACGCCGACTATCACGACATCGTGCTTTACTTTCCCGAATTGCATCTGTCGCGCTGGTTTCGTGAACAGCAGGGAGAAGAAGTAACCGTGTGGAGCTTTGAGAAGGTTGGTGTCAAACCCCTGCTCTCCGACTATCGCTCGCTGGTTCGGCATCTCGACATTGATGGCATTATCCTGGTTGATGGCGGTGTCGATAGTTTGATGCGTGGTGATGAAGACGGTACCGGGACGTTGATCGAGGATGCGGTTTCGCTCGCAGCCGTGCATGCACTCGATGTGCCGGTGCGATTGCTGACGTGCACAGCCCTTGGTGCAGAACAGGACATTACCTATGCTCAGGTGTTTGAGAACATTGCTGCATTGAGCATGGCCGACGCGTATCTCGGTTCGTGTAGCCTCATCAAACAGATGGATGTGTATCAGAAGTATGAAGCTGCCGTTCAATACGCGCACGACCAGAAGCTGCAAGACCCCAGCGTCATCAATGCGTCGATGGTGTCGGCTGTGCGCGGTCACTTTGGCAACTACCACCTCACCGAGAAGACGCAAGGGAGTCGTCTTTGGATTTCACCACTTATGCCCCTTTATTGGTTTTTCACCGTGCAGGGTGTGGCCGAGCGCAACCTTTTCCTATCACACCTTGATGAGACCACAACCTTTCACGAGGCCATGCGCGAAGTGCTGATGATGCGGCGTCGGATGCGTATCCGGCCTCATTCGCAGATTCCTTTATAATTGAACCATACATTCTTTTTTCCAACTCTATACTGATACTGATAGCACACAGCATCGGAGGCTACGAGCTATGTCTGAGATGGTTACGATACGAGCGGCAACACCAGATGATGCGCTGGCTGTAAGTTCCCTGTATCTGGTATCGCGACGGCGTTTTCTTCCCTATGCTCCCGTCGCTCATACGGATGATGAAGTGCATCGATGGGTTGCAGAGCATCTTATTCCGACGTGTGATGTCAGCGTTGCGGTTGTCGATCATACGATTGTCGGGATGATGGCCCTCTTGGATGATGGCACAGTGCGTTGGATTGACCAGCTTTATCTGTTGCCAGCTGTGCTCAATCAGGGGATTGGAACACGGTTATTGCAGCAGGCGTTGCAGGAGCTTGAGCCACCTGTCTGTCTCTACACATTTCAGGAGAATACTGGCGCACGACGATTCTACGAGCGCCATGGTTTTCGAGCAATTGCTTTTGGTGATGGCTCTGGTAATGAAGAGGGCTGTCCTGATGTGCTGTACGAGTGGTTGGGAACTAGCCCATCATAATTTGCGCTGTTTCCAACATCCAACAAGGCGATATGTGGGTACATGAAGATATTAACTAATAGCCACTCGTACCAAAGGACTAAGGACATGGTTTCGGAAGAATCAACGACTTCGTTTCCCACTTTACAAGGCCATCAGTATATGAATCTAATCACTTTTCGCAAAAATGGCCAGTCGGTGACCACGCCAGTGTGGTTTGCACAGAAAGGAGAGCGACTCTACGTGGTCACTGGACGCACCTCGGGCAAAGTCAAGCGTATTCGTAATAGCAGCCGTGTGCAGGTTGGCCCATCAGATCGAGTTGGGAAGCCCCTTGGTCCAACAGTGGAGGCGACAGCGCGCATCGTATCAGCGGAGGAAGAACAACACGCTAACACCTTGCTCAATCAGAAGTATGGCTTAGCCAAGTATGCGTTTGATGCTGCGGCAAAGCTTATTCAGCTCTTTCGTGGCCCTTCAGAACGTGCCTATCTTGAGATTATTCCTTTGGCAGATTGATCCAAATGACAATGATAATAAGACAGTATGCTACAATCGTACCATTCGCAAAGTTACCTGGAATAACATAGTATCTTCAGCACAAAATCTATGAAATTTACAACTATTACGTTGAACATTGATGGTCCTGTTGCAAGTGTCACGTTATCACGCCCTGAGGTGCACAACGCATTCAATGCAACGATGGTGACCGAACTCCGCGAATGTTTTGCTGCGCTTGCAGATGAGGAGCAGGTTCGCGCAGTCGTCCTGACTGGATCGGGTAATTCGTTCTGTGCGGGTGCGGATCTGAACTGGATGCAGGCCAGTCTTTCCTGGACGCGAGAGCAAAATGTTGCTGATGCCAAAGAAATGGCAGCGATGTTCGAGACGATCTGGCATCTTCCCAAGCCTTTGATTGGCCGGATCAATGGTCGAGCCCTTGGGGGAGGTGTCGGTCTGATTGCCTGTTGTGATATTGCTATTGTGGTTGATACCGCACGTCTTGGTTTTAGTGAGGTTAAGCTGGGTTTAATTCCTGCTGTTATTTCACAGTATGTTGTCCCCAAAATCGGTGTGAGTCAGTCGCGGGCGTTATTTATCAGTGGTGAGCGTTTTACGGCTGAACGGGCTTTTGAGATTAATCTGGTGCATGCCGTGACGACTGAGGAAGAACTTGATACGACGGTTGGGAGCATTGTCAAGCGGTTGTTGTCGAGCGCACCGGAGGCGAGTGGTGCGACGAAACGCCTGATCGATGCGGTCTGGTCGATGGAGCGCGAGGCAGCCCAGCGATATGTCATCGAGGCCATTGCCGATGCGCGCACGAGTGCGGAAGGTCAGGAGGGGTTGCGGGCTTTCCTCGAAAAGCGTGAGCCCAAGTGGTTGGAGGAGAGTCGTGGGAAGGGGTGAGAGGAAGAGGCTAGAGGCTGGAGACGAGAGGCTCGTACAAGTTATAGATGATCTAAGCTGTGAGCAGAGAACAGAGATAATAAAGAGTTAGGGGTTAGGGACTGTGCATTGTCGGGGCCATTTCCCTGTGGTGACCCACACCACCAGGAGCGACTGAGCGGAGAGCAGCAGAGCCTGTGAACAGCAGTATAGTGGAAAGCCATGAAACAAAAGCTAGACGGTAGCGGCGGTTTGCAACCGCCATGCTCTGCTTCCAAGCATCTTTTGCGGTTGTTCAGAGCGCTGTGCCTTGACTGAGGCCGTCCCACGAGGAGCGAAGCCTGAGCCGGTCGAAGGTATCGGCAGAGCGTTGGGCATTTAAACACAGAGAGACAAAGATACAGAGGATGGTGCGTTGCCTGAGCGTGTCGAAGGCCATGTTTGGGCGGAGAGCGGGAAAACAGGCCTGTGACGGATTCGGATCTGGCTACTTTGTGTCCATATGAACCATGTGGTGGCACCAATGAGCAGCATGTGTGGGTGCTGCGCCCCAAACCGAGCCAAAGGGGCCCGCCCCTTTGAACCCCGCTGGCAGCGTTGCACCCGTCAGACCACCCGCAAGGGATGCCCGTTGTGCAATATCGCATGGAACATCGCGACGTGCATTGTGCCTGACCATCCGACATTTCGTGCGCCGCGAGGCATGCACCCCGATCATGGGCGCAACACTCAACATTCCTTTGCAGGGTGCAGGGGCGCCGCGCTTGGGCCGGGGGACGAGAGAGCGTTTGAGCGCTGGAGCGGAGAGCGGCAGAGCGTTAGTGCCATAATGCAGAACAAAAAGGGAGTGGCTCCAACATTGATGTGGCTGCACGTGCACTGTTCCCCCGCGAGGCATGCACCGACCGATGTTCGCCGTTACCCACATTTCCTTGTGGGTGCTCAGGGTGCCACGCCTGACAAAGAACAAGAGAGCAACAGAACGACGAGCAGTTGAACATAGCAACACAGAGACCAAAAGAAGTCAAATTCCTTGCGGCTACTACGTAAAAGCAGTATCATGCAAATCAGAACGAACATCCCGTCAGCTCTGTGATAGTACAAAAAGAGCAGAAACACCGTAAAATAGCCATTCTGAGCATGGCATTCGCAACTTGGTGGTTAAAAGTCCCTAAATCGCTTGTTGCTAAAATTAAGTGTAAAGGGTTTTAGGAAGAAATAAATGATTACGATGAGAAAAAACATGTCTCGCAAATTGACGCGGTTTTGGCGCAGAAAGTGATTTTCGGAGATTGACGACGTATGGTATACTTTGGGTACAAATATGACCGTACAGGACGGCTTGTGCGCCACAAAACGAACCAATCCCGACCTAGAACTACCCCCAAGCACCTTACAAATCGAGGGCTACCTATCGTTCGACTCGCCACAGAGTACTGAAACTTGTTTGAGAGTACGGGTAATTTTTATTTTCAACTAAGCTACCTATCGTTCGACTCGCCACAGAGTACTGAAACATTAACCATCACTCTAATTGGTATACCAGTTTGGAGCTACCTATCGTTCGACTCGCCACAGAGTACTGAAACTCACTG
>JBCDFA010000375.1:0-7433 GCA_039178835.1 Chloroflexota bacterium | reverse complement strand
CAGGAGTTGGCGTTTGTCCAGGCGTGTGGCGCACCCGACGAGAGCCGTTCGCATTTCCAGGCGATGGAGTTGATGGAGCGGGGCATCAGCACTGACAACGGCCCGTCGTCGGGATGGATTGGGCGGCATCTGGCTTCGCTTAACACCAACAACACCTCACCGCTGCGGGCGATTGGCGTTGGCGAACGTATTCCCCGGTCGCTACAGGGGCGTATTCCTGCCGCTGCCCTTCGCTCGATCTCCGACTTCCACATGGATGGTGATGCCCAATCGATTGCCCAGATGCAGTCTGCGCTGGCCACGCTCTACGCCGATGGTCCGCTCATCGACACCGGGCAGGCCACACTCGATGTGTTGGCGACGCTGGAGTCGCTCGACCCAGCGCAGTACCGACCAGCTACCGGGGTGCAGTACCCCGACGACGAATTTGGTCAGGGGCTGCGGCAGGTGGCTATGCTCATCAAAGCCGAGGTGGGACTTGAGGTGGCCTGTCTCGATGTGGGCGACTGGGACACGCATATCGCGCAGGGCAACAGCGAAGGCTGGATGGCCGGGAGTCTGGCGTCACTGGCGCAGGGGATGGCTGCTTTCTATGAGGATATCCACGAACATAGCGACCAGACGCTGGTGATCACGATGTCGGAGTTTGGGCGGCGCGTCAGGGAGAATGGCGGTCTCGGCACCGACCACGGTCATGGTAGTATGATGATGTTGCTGGGTGGTGGTGTCAATGGTGGGCAGGTGCATGGGGAATGGCCCGGTCTCGCACCTGAGCAACTCGTCGGCCCCGGCGATCTCGCGGTGACTTCGGATTATCGCGATATTCTGGGTGAAATTCTGCAAAAGCGCCTGAACAATCCTCAAATCGACGAGATTTTCCCCGAATACGCACCAACCTTTCGTGGTGTTGTAGGGGTTAAGGGTTAGCATGGTGTAGCGGCGGTTTGCAACCGCCGACAGAGCGATGGGACGATGGGGTGATTGAGTATGTCGAAGGCGATGGGAGCGATCCGGCGGGCCATCGCCAAGGGGGGGTGACGGCCACGGTTGAGTCGAGAGAGTGGGTGAATAATGGGTTTGGTCTGAGCGCGAGGCATGCACCCCAAACATGGTCTCAGCCACCGATATCACCTGCGGGTACTCAGGGCGCAGCACCTAAGCCAGGGGTGTCAGGGTGGCGAGCCACCCCGACAGAACAAGCACATCCATGGGTCATCACCACAAGGGGAATGGTCACAGCAGAAGCGAAAAAGAGAGGTGGTAGGTCAATCTGACCAGAGTGAGTGGTAAGTTTGGACACACAAGAGATCTGGCTCAAGACTGTGTTCTCCAATCGAAAGCATGACCTGACTCAAACGCCTTCACTGCTCTTGACAATAAGTCTTCAATATCGCTGGACCACAATTCTTCAGTAGGTGGCAGGTGGTCGATTATTTGCTGCATACGCCCTTGCAAGACCTTCCTTTGTGTCCAGAACTCAGGTTTGATAACGAGCACGCATATTAGGAGATCACCAGGATAGAAGTCTCCAAGTACGAATGGTTCCTGTTCCAGTACCTCAAGTGCGATTGGCACCAACCACTTTAGTCCCATGTTCTGGCAAATCATGATCCGCAAGTCTCCAACCTCAAACTCACCAATCGGCTTGTCTCTAAGCCGATAGCAGGTTGTAACGAGATGTGAAAGATACTCAGGTTCACCCCACGCAGGTGGGTCAAGTTCGTTCAATGTTTTTGTGCGATCCGGTAAGTGGCTCATAGTGCTTCTCCTTTGTATTATTGATGCCAAATCGTGCGTAATGCCTGCGTCTCGATTTCTCTAATACGCTCTGGTGAGACCCCAAATTCACGACTGACTTCATCAAAAGTGTGTAACTGACTATCTGTTATGCCATACCGAAGGTCAA
This sequence comes from Chloroflexota bacterium, assembly GCA_039178835.1. Lineage (GTDB taxonomy): Bacteria > Chloroflexota > Chloroflexia > Chloroflexales > Roseiflexaceae > AL-N1. The sequence goes on along the minus strand of JBCDFA010000375.1, from coordinate 5,527 downwards.
GAATACGCTGCTCGGTCTTCGAAAGCTGATGGATCGACCGTCTGATCTGTGTGCGTGTAGTTTCATACTGAGCGCGTTGTACAAGGAGTTGTCCAAGTTCGCGGAGATATTCAGAGCAATCTGGGAGCACCATCGATAGCGAAGTGTGCTGATGACAGATAATGAGTATCGCTGTTGGGAAGACGTGCCACCACACTGGACCATCTGGAGGCGTGCGGTCTGGTTGTTGCTGGAGAAGGCGTGTCACAGCAACACTGATTTCTGTTGCTTCAACTTGCGTGCCTTGTCCGACCCAGTCGATCAGCTCAGTCGTGGGCGACATTAGGATGACGGCATTGCTCTGGGTTACATCACACAGCCGCCGTAGACAACTGGTCAGTTGATATTGATCAGGCCAGTTCATCTGTCGCCTCCTAAGTGATGGTCTACAAGACCTGTACGATCGTGTGTTCAGTTTATCTTCCGTGTGTTTGGTTGAGCGATTGGTAATAGTTCGATGAGTTTTCTCACACAGAGTCTATATACAACATTAGTTTGTACTGTCTTCAAGCTCTTTCCGCTCGGCCTTATAAAAAACAAGTTCGATAGGTGCAGCAAACTTTTCCCAGTTTGCATGTGAGGTTTTGTAATGGGTGAAACCACACTTCTCTAAGACTCGTCGTGAGCCAATATTTGATGTCATTGTATCCGCAAGAAAGAGCGTTACTTCTGGTACATTTGCAAGGCGCCATTGCAGTATAGCCCGTACAGCTTCGGTAGTGTAGCCGCGACCACAGTACAGGTGGCTGATGTCGTAGTGAACTGTGACCGAGTTTGGTGTGTCACGAGTCATTTGCACGGTGCCAATAACGCTGGGCTGATTACGTTCGCAGACAGCCCATGAAAGTTGGTTTGGGTCTTCAGAGAAGCAGCACTTGCTCCAGGAATGTTTGTGTCTCTGCAAGTGATTGTGGCGATGTATATTCAACGTACTGTGAAAACTCAGGAGCCGATGCATATGCAAAGAGATCTGAGGCGTCGTCTATGTTGAAGGGGCGCGGGAGGAGGCGTTCAGTTGTTATGTTTGGTATGCCCATGGTATGTATCCTTCGTGAATCCATTGATACAAGACATCAAAGCCCGCGACTGGCACCACCATCAACAAGTAGGTTTATTCCTGTGATGTAGCTTGCTCGCTCTGAGCACAGAAAGGTCACAAGGTCGGCAAACTCTTCAGATCGCCCAAAGCGACCAAGCGGGATTTTGTCTAATGCCTCTCTCCGTTCGTCATCGGTGAAGTAGCGATCATTTTGAGGTGATTCGATTAGTCCAGGAGAAACACAATTCACAAGAATATTGTCAGGTGCCAGTTCGCGTGATAGCGTTTTGGAAAAACTTACCAACCCAGACTTTGCTACATTCGACGCTATTAGCTCGTCACCTGGTTCTTTGGCTGATAGTGCAGCGATGTTGATGATGCGACCCCAACGTTGCTCTTGCATGTAGGGAATTACTTCTTTTGAGATGTGTACTGCACTCATCACATTAACTTCAAACGCTTGTTGCCACGTGGTTTGATCAAGTGACACCATCATTCCACGGTTTGCCTGCCCCACATTGTTGACAAGGATATGAATGGTTCCGAATTTATCAATAACCTTATCTACAAAACACTGCACACTTTCGACTTGAGTCATGTCACCTGTAAAGGCTAAAACATGTGTGCCTGTATTAGACTCAATCTCTTGTGCTGTGTGATCTACTGTGCCTTGATGACGCCCTGAAATAGCTACCTTTGCGCCTTCTTTCGAAAGGCTTAGCGCAATGGCTTTCCCTAAACCAGTACTTGCACCAGTCACGATGGCTACTTTGTTATCAAGATCAAGCTTCATCTGTTGTGCCTTATACAACCTCTAGGCTCTTGCGTTATTCCTATCGGCCTCAAGATGCAAAACTGTCTAGCGGAATACAACTTCAAACTCTTCACATACAACTGGCATGGTTTCTTCGGGCTGCTTACCGTATTCGGCCAACTCCCGAGTGAAGAACTGCCAATGTACTTCTTTCCAATAGGCTAAAGACCCATCGCCCTCGCCCTCTGTTTGGGCAAACTCTGCGGTCACCTCATTGAATGGCACGACATCAACCGAGATTGTGCGGATAATACACTGTGCTGTGCCATGCCAATCTATGATGACACTATAATCGTTGATTTGTGGTAGTGGCTCTTGTTCATGTTCAAACGACCACAATGCACCGGCTGTTGCGCGTTTCTGCCCTGCTCTAACGAGTTCTGCTAACGCATTCGCGTCCTGCTCATTATCGCAAAAATACCAGGCGGTATACTGTTTTTCAGTGGTCTCTGGTGTTTCACCGATTGAGTGAAGATACGCTTCCCACATTGCTTGAACAGACTTTGATTCTGACATGTCCTAATCACCTTCGGGGTTAAACGTTAATGAGGTTATCTGCACATCTTCAAAAGAGATGTGTTTATTGCAAAAGCGTAGCATAGCCATCTAAACATTGTGATCAGACAAATGGCCTACCTGGCATAAGTGCTTCTTCATTCTTCATACCGCACTGGCGTAGCAAATGGTCCCTCAATCTCACGTAGTTGCCTGATCGACTTTGGCGGAAAGTCTGCCCATGTCGTTGGTGGCCACCGATCCGTGTGAAGATAACAATCCAGAAACTGTTGCCAGCGTCGCAATCCATCGACAGCATCTGATAGAGCAAGCTCCCCACTAGTGATCGCATCGGCGAACTCGTCGAGATCGAGTTGTCGATAATGGCGCCCATCGGTCGGAACGAAGGCATCAATGTACAGGTCTAGAAAGGTGTATTGCTGACTATTTTGTTTTACTGCAATAAGATCGATATACCACGTGTCAGCCTCGATACCGGTGAACCAGAAGGGATTGGCAAAGCTCACACCAACGTCCAGCAGGACGAATGTCCGCTCGACGCGTGTCCGACCTGGCGCTGGGACAAATCGCTCAGGCAGCTCAAATTCGTAAGCTACCACGTTCCCGACCTGTAAACCTGGTAGTGGTCCAAACAAATTGTCAAGGTCGCTCTGGCTACCGCGCCACACCTTGACCGATTGCGTTGTTGGGGTGATGTCATCTGTGTTCATTTTATCCAGTTCTCTTGCCCTGTTCTGTTACATACTGTTATGTTCTTTTGCGCTGTACAAACAACTTTGAAAGAATGGTCTTGCTCGGTTTGAGAACTCTACTGGGTCCTCTAATTCAGGGAAGTGGCCACAATGCTCGAATTTAATCAATTCGCCCTGTGGGACATGTTTGAGCGTTGAAGTTCTTTCAGTTGGTACGTGTGAGCGATCCTGCTGCCCCCAGAAAATCAGTGCAGGCAGTTCAATGGCGTGGTCCCGTGGCCCATCACTCCAGAGTTGCAGCATGGTTGCGAGTGGGTAACTCCCACCAGCCTCAAGGACCTCCGTTGACTTTTGTGACATCACACTGTGATCGGTGGTCTTTCCAGTCGCATAGCGTAACCACGACTGAGTTAAGCGCTTGGCTCCTACTCGCACGAGAATCTGCCCCAGGTATGGTGTACGAAGTTGCCTCTTGGGGTCCATCCGCTCAGTCCACGCAAACATTCCAGCCAGATCGGGTGTTTGCATCAGCACCAACCCTGCTACATCCAGGTTGGCCCGATGAGCTAGTGCAGTAACGACAAAACCACAGATGCATGGTCCACACAGCACGACAGGACCAAGCTCAAGCTGTTGTATGGCAGCCTCCACAGCCAGGATTGTTTCTGAGAACTTGAGGGCGCTGGCTGATTTGAGTTTCGAGAAACCAAAACCTGGTAGTTCAAGAACGACGACGCGAAATTCGGGACCAATCTGTTCGATAAGTTCATCGTAGAGCTCAACCATAATCGGTGGATCGCAGAAAAATATTATTGCTGGTTTGTTCGCGGCAGTATCGCGTATACGCACTTGAGTCGTGTCAACGTCAATGATTTTAGTTTGTGGGTGTACCGGGGTCGGTTTGGATGAGCGCCACAAGAGCTGATCAAGCGCTGCGGGCTTCATGTTCAGTAACTCCTTCTTGATTACGAGTTGATATATGGGTTGAGTTGTGTGTCATAAATATGTGCGATGTCCGTTCTAGCATCATTTGATACAAGTTACTCTCTTTTCATTCACATTGCTACCTCTCTTCATCACCATAGGTTGCATCCCTTGTAGGGCTTAGTTCTGTTGCAACAGGTAGTGATGTTCTCGTGCAGGGTTCCCTTTCAATGTACAGTCAACTGTTTTAGTAAGGCTGAATCCAAGTTTTTTTGCCAGTTTGATCGAAGCTATATTATGTACATCTACTGAAATACCTATCTCCACAATGCCAATTTCTTTGAATAGATGTTCACAAAGCCTCATCGTCGCTTCTGTGGCATAACCTTTACCCCAAAATGCTGGCGCAAACATGTATGCAATCTCTGCACGTCTGGTGGCGTAAACTGTGGCTTGCAGTGTGCCTATGTATTGCTCTTGCGATTTGAGTTTTACGGCCCAGTTCAACCACATCTCGTTGCTCTCTTTGGGAGCACCTTTTGCAAGAGATTTGTAGCGTTGGGTCAGTTGTGTTTCGCTAGATATCGCTTCTTCATCAACGTAGTCATAGATTCGGTCGTCTGACATTATGGGAAATAAATGATGTGCATGTTTTTCTGTTAACGGTTCTATTTGTAAGCGTTCTGTTTCCAAATTTTTCTCTCTTGTGCGATATAATGGTACGCTTTAGCCTTTCATTGGTTGCCTGCATGTACGTTTCCTCTATGATTTGTTTACAACAAGCCTTTCGCATTCGGAATTGGTGGTGCTTCATCCCACACGGGGCGTTGGTAGTGGAAGATGGTACGTAGCCTCGCGACATCGATCTGCGGGACATGGTACTCAATCAGATCCGAAGTTTCATCGACCAATGTGCTTAGTTCTTGTGCACCTGTGGCTGGATCACCCTGAAACACCTGGGCAAACCGTTGTGTGAGATTATCAGGTTTATACTGCAATCGTTTAGCGACCACATCGAGCCACTTAAACCCAAAGTAGTAAACTCGATTAAGCCCCAGCAAGACATGCAAAAGCTGTTGTTGCACCTGCGTATAGGATTGGTACAGCATCATGAGATTGGGGCCCCGTTCCAACCACATCTGCCAGCGCCAGAAGTGATCATCTAGGCATAGCGGTTAATCACAGCTATCGCAATCTCATCAGGGTACTGCGCTGCGCGTGTTTTCCATTGCGCTACCAACTCGGCGTTATGCACAGGAATGCCATCAAAAGTGCGTTGGAGAAAATCGGTGGTGTAATGCAGGACTTCCACGAGAACACCACTTCTTGGTTGGTCGGGATGTGCTCGCCCCAGCATAAAATCATCACACCAGACTTCCTCTGCAGGTTCGTAAGGATATAGCCTGAGCAGGTCGCCGTTGATACGCTCTGCCGCTTGCTGACGGTCGTTATCGGTTGGGGCCTGGTGCCAGAACACCCCCAACTCGATATTGGAGTAGCGGT
>JBCDFA010000374.1:0-7454 GCA_039178835.1 Chloroflexota bacterium | reverse complement strand
CTCACCTCCGGCTACCACTGGACCGTTGAGTTTGGTGGGGGTGCCGCCGGTCAGCGGGACGCGATAGAGTTCAAATTTACTATCGACCTCTTGATCGGCGCGATAGACGACGGTGGAACTGTTGGGACTGATTTGCGAACCACTGACGGTACCCCCCACTACCAGAGGCCCATTGAGTCTGGTCGTTGTTCCACCCTCAATAGGAATGCTGTACAGCTCGCGTGCACCTGGATTAGCGTGGTCACTGGTGTAAATGACCCGACTGTTGTCAGGACTGATTTGACCACCGACACTACTGTTCATAGGGAGCAATGGCGGATTGAGTTTGGTGCTGGGACTTGTGCCATCGATGGCAACACTAAAAAGCTCCAACACATCATCATGCTCTGTATCGGCAGTGTATATCACCCACTGACTATTGGCACTAATCTCAAAGCGTCTTACATCGGCATCTGGCCCAAGCGGCGTGTTGAGCTTAGTCGGGGTGCCACCCGTAATAGGAACGCTGTACAGTTCGAAGATATCATCGGTTTCATGATCGGCGATGTACACGACATATTGGTCATCAGGGCTTATCTGGAAGGTCTCGATACCGTCTCCTATCGGATTAGCAATACTCAGTTTAAGTGTTGCGGCATAAACCGGGCTAATGATGAGTGTGCCAAAAAGGATGGTGAGTAAAAATATAGTTGTGAATACACGAGGCGCAGAATAGGATGACATGCAAAACTCCGTTGTGTTAGGAATGCTGTAAAGTGTGTCTACCTAACACAACGGCGAAGTGGTGGTTTTTCGAGGAAGCATAATGTTCTATACAAAATGAAGGAACAATGTTCCCGTTGGTGCGTGGTTTGTCCATGCACCAACGGGAGGAGTATCAGCGAACTAGCAAGGGGAGATAGATGGCAGTGTTGTCAGGGCCATCAGCAGTCGTATCTTCGATAGTAAGGGTGAATGTAGCGTTCTCCAGCGTAGCATTGGTCGGGTTGCTCAGCGTGATCTCAATCGTCTCATCGCCTTCGAGCAGGTTGTCCTCCAGGATGGGAATAGTCAGCGTGCTACTGAGTTGACCAAATGGTATAACGAGTTGTCCACCAGCCAAGGTGTAGTCTTCGCCATTGGTTGCGGTGCCACCGGTTACCACATAATCGACGGTCACTGATCGGACCGAAGGCGCATTCAGCACGACAGCGATCTCAGCGCTTTGGACATCCTCGGCCACAGTTGCGGTATCGGTGGCGAAGCCAATAGTAGCACGACCATCGTCAGCGATGTAGAGTTCTGTTACTCCCGCAGTGTCTTGGTCGGCACGATAGACAACAAAGGTGCTATCAGGGACCATAGCGAAACCGTCGATTTCACCCCCAGGTACAAGGCTATCATTAAGTTTGATAGGGATGTCACCGCTGAGTGGAGCTTGGTAGAGTTCAAATACCTCATCAGTATCTTGGTCAGCTAAATATACGATAGTGGAACTATCTGCACTGATAGTGAATTCTTCAATGTCGCTCTCTGGTGGAATAGGGTAAGTGAGTTGAGTGGGGATACCACCGGCAATAGGTACAGCGTAGAGTCCATCGACAAATCTGGTGTCTTGGTTGATCTCGTAGACCACAGTTGAACTATCGGGAGTGATCGCCAAATTGACAATATCACCTTCGGGAGCAAGCGGAGGGTTGAGTTGCATGGGAAAGCCGCCAGTGAGGGGGACATGATAGATGTTTAATATCTCATTGTCCTCCCTGTCAGCGATATAGACAATAAAGGTGCCATCAGGGCTAATGGCACTTCCGCTAATATTTTGACCAAGTTGTGTAGGAGTGCCACCGGTGATAGGCACTCCGTAAAGTTCGTTCAGGATATCAGTAGGTGTACGTTGGGAAACTAGATAAACAACGGTTGTGCTGTTAGGACTAATCGAAAAGAAAACATCTCTATTATTTGGAATGGGGTCATTGAGTTTGGTAGGGGTACCTCCAGCGAGGGGGACGCTGAAGAGTTCGTCGACTTCATCAGTGTCTTGGTCAGCACGATACACGACGGAGGTGCTATCGGGGCTAATGATAAATTGATCAACGTTCCCCCCTGGCACCAGTGGGTCATTGAGTTTGATGGAGGTTCCACCAGTGCGAGGGACACTATAAAGCTCAGTAACCCTGTCAGCGTCCTGATTGGCTTCATAAACGACGGTCGCACTGTCGGAGCTGATGGCAAATGTTTTGACGTCGCCATTCTCAACGAGGGGGGGATTAAGTTTGGTGGGTGTGCCACCAGTGATCGGCACGCTGAACAGTTCAGTCATCTGATCAGTGTCTTGGTCGGCATGATAGATGACGGTGGTGCTATCGGGGCTGATCGCGAAGGAACCAACATCACCATTCTCGACGAGCAGGCCATTGAGTTTGGTAGGAGTACCTCCAACGAGGGGGACGCTGAAGAGTTCGTCGACTTCATCAGTATCTTGGTCAGCACGATACACGACGGTGGTGCCATCGGGGCTAATGGCAAATGTTCTGACAGCGCCATTCTCAACGAGGGGAGGATTGAGTTTGGTAGGGGTACCACCAGTGATCGGCACGCTGAACAGTTCAAAAACATCATCGGTGTCGTGATCAGCGAGGTAGACCACAAATTGGCCATCAGGACTAACTTCGAAACCTTGTATGACATCTCCGTTGGGATTGGGAATACTCAGTTTGCGGGTGGCAGCATAAGCAGGCATGGTAAGTGTTCCAACAAGCAGTAATAGAACCACAACGGCAAGCCATGGACGTGCGGTACGATGGAATACCATGAAAACTCCTCCAAATACAAATGTATAGAAATTGGCCTCACATATGGGTATAAACGAATACTAAGACACTTTTGGCGGAGGAGGTTTGACTGCCTCGTCTGTGGAGGCGGGTAGCGGGACATGTGGCCAATACGTACATGTCCCGTAATGTCAGGTTACTGCACAACCAACGGCAGATAGATGGCATTCCCAGAGGTATCTTCAATCGTCAATGTAAACGTGTCGGTGAAAAGGGTGGCATTGGTCGGGTTGCTCAACGTGATTTCCACTGTCTCGTCGCCTTCGAGCAGGTTATCTTCTAAGATGGAAACGATGATCTCCCCGCCGTCTTGTCCTGGTGGAATAGTCAGTTGCCCATCGGTTAAGGTGAAATCAGTGCCGTTGGTCGCGGTGCCACCCGTGATAGCGTAATCAACGGTGACCGGGGTAAGGGCAGGTGCATCAAGGACTATCGCAATGGCCGCAGGACCGGCATCCTCCGCAATTGTGGCTGATGTGTTTGCAAAGCCAACGGTCGCAGCATCATCATCGGCAACATAGAGTTCGGCTTTAGTTATGTCGTCCTGAAAAGCATTATAGACCACCCAGGTGTCATCAGGACTCAATATCGCTCCACGCACCCGACCGCCAGCGACGAGCGGACCATTGAGTTTGGTAACGGCCCCACCGGCTAATGGAACACGATAGAGTTCATCGCGGTTATCAACCTCCTGGTCGGCGAGGTACATGACATAACTGCTATCTCCGCTAATCTGATAGTTGTATAAATCTACTTCACCACCAGCCACGAGGGGGCCATTGAGTTTGACGCCTTCGGCAGCCGGACCAGCGAGTGGCACGCTGTACAGCTCGAACATATTGTCGGTATCCTGATCTGCTCTGTAGATAACGCGACGGCTATCTGCACTAATCTGAAGTTCAGCAAAGCGGTCTACTTCACCACCAGCCACGAGGGGGCCATTGAGTTTGACACCTTCGGCAGCCGGACCAGCGAGTGGCACGCTGTACAGTTCTTTTACCTCATCGGTGTCCTGGTCGGCAAAATACACAACCCGGCTACTGTCAGGACTGATGACAAAGTCTTCAGACACATCACGGTTGGCCAGCAGGTTTTTGTTCAGTTTGACAGGGGTACCGCCAGTAATGGGAACGCTGTACATCTCTTCACGCTCATCAACTTCTTGTTCTGCAATATACACAACACGACTACTATCTGGACTGATCGCGAAGTCGAGAGCCACATCACCATTGATTGGTAGCGGGTCATTAAGCTGCTCAGATGTTCCGCCGGCAACGGGAACACTAAAGAGTTCAATCTCGTCATCAATCTCTCGATCAGCAGCATAGACCACGTAGGTGCTGTCCGGGCTGATCAGATAGTAATTGCTGATGTCACCATCATTGTCCAGAACAGATGCTAGTTTTACCGCATTCCCGCCAGTGAGTGGCACACGATACAGTTCATATGTATCGTTGGTTTCCTGATCGGCCCTATAGATGACATTGCTGCCATCAGGTGTGATGACGAAGGAAAAAACATCACCATCAGCCACTAACGGGCCATTGAGTTTGGTGGGCGTGCCACCGTTAATTGGTACGCGATAGAGTTCACGTACATCAAGCGTATCTTGATCAGCGATATAGACGACTTGTTTGCTGTCGGGACTGATATAGGTAACTTCGCTCACTCCAGAACTGCCGACAGGAAAAGAAGTGTTGAGTTTCACGCTCGTGCTTGAGCCATCAATAGGAACACTATAGAGTTCAAATACATTATCGGTTTCTGCATCTGCAAAATAGATTACCCACTGGCTGTCAGGGCTGATACGAAAACCATCAATATCTGCACTAGCATTCAGAGGTATGTTGAGCTTAACAGGAGCACCACCACTGATCGGCACACTATAGAGTTCATACATATTAGGCGTGTCGTGATCGGTGATGTAGACCACAAATTGACTGTCTGGACTCACCTCAAAATAATTGACCCCATCCCCGTTGGGGTTAGGCGCACTCAGTTTGAGTGTGGCGGCGTGGACGGGAATGATGACGAGCATGGTCAGCAACAAGACAACCATGAAGGTGCAAAAAGTAGAACGGGATCGCATGTGAGACTCCTTTAATGGGCGAGGCGTGTAAAACAGGGTTTGTTAACACAACGGATAGATTTGAATATTTGGTGGATCTTCAAGCAAACAACGCTGATCCCGCTATATCAGATAGAACAGGATCAACGCTGTCTTCCTTATGGTTTCGTTCAGATAAGCAAGCGATCTAACATAATAGACCGATGATTACGGTGATCGTGTCTTCCTTGATGTTGCCATCACTGTCTTCTACACGCAGTGTGATGGTGTGGGTTGTTCCACAGCCGCTGGCGTACAGCCGTGCTGTGACACTGGTTGCACCGGTGCTTGGATTGACCGTCACAGGTGTGAGTACACCTTCAACATCTGACTCCCACGCAACTGTCAGATCACCAATGGCATCTTCGGCATCACCAACCTGCCCGGTGAGCGTCAGCTCATAATAATCACCCCTGCTATCCTGGGCATCGGCGTAGAAGATGCTGCCATTCTCTGGTGAGGTAATCACCGCACTGGGATCAAGATTGGTACACGCCGGGTTCGTTGATGCTAGTATTGTGAGGGCAATACTGTCCTCGACAGCCAGCCCACCATCATCGGTAACGCGCAATGTGATGGTATGAGCACCCACACTCAGATCATCGAGCGAGCGTGAGCGGCCATTGCCCAGGCTTCCATCGCGGCTCGAACTCCAGCGAAAGGCACTGTCTGGGAGACCATCAAGCTCATTGATATCGTTCCCCAACCCACGCAGGGTCACGGTCTCGCCAAAGCAGAAGGATGCCCCTGTCGCTGGTTGGGTGATACTGGCTGTGGGTGGTGTGTTGACGATAGTAAGCTGGATCGTGTCTTCGCTTGTGAGGCTGCCAGCGGTGGCCCTCACCCGGATGGTGTGTGTGCCAGTGCGTAATGACGTGGTGTTGATTTCAGAAGTAAGACCATGGACTCCTGTGCCGGGATCATACGTTTGCTCACCAAGTGCACCGTCCAGGTTAGATGTCCAGCGCACCGTGACGGGTGGTCTGTCACCATTAGCCACATAACCGATGTCAGCCCGCAGCGTGACGTTGTAGTTCTTCTGCTGGTTCGAACCATCGCTCGGATTGGTGATCGTCGCAGAGATGGCAAAGTCAGTGGCACGCATAACAGCATCATACGCATTGACATAACGTGGAACACTAGTGTCCGGGCTGCTGTGAGCCGTGTCGCGCATAATCTGCCACACCTGATCAGCACTCAAGCGTGGGTTGGCGGCCCAGATGAGGCCAGCGACTCCAGCGGTGTAGGGTGCGGAAAAACTGGTGCCAGCGATCATGCGAACATTCTCGGCGCTGGCCGGATTGTCGGGATCGGGGCCGCCGTAGACCAGGTAAGGAGCAAAGATATGGACCCCGCCACGACTACCAAAATTAGAGCCACTGCCATCATAGCTGGCGCGCCGCTGAGAGTTCCAATCGAGACCACCGACACAAATAACGCCCCTGTTTTCGCATGGTGTATGGAGCTTCTTTTCCCAACACACAATAAAACAGCGTCGTGAGTCAACATTCTTATCGTCGTTGCCTGCTGATGCAAAGAGCAGTGTGCCGCTGCGACGTATTGCTGCTGTGGTTATTTCAAAGGGCAACACGGTCCACGAGAATACTGCTGGAACTTCAGCACTGTAGCTCATGTTGATCACTCTGGCCCCGGCGGCTCTGGCTGCCAGCACCGAGCCAATCGAAATAAAGTAATCGTATGAGGTGTACACCAGCACTGGCTCGCCGACCGTGTGTGCAACCCCGACCACGCCATAGCTGTTGGCTCCACTGGCCATGGCCGTCTGAAAGACATTGGTGCCGTGCCAGCCGCCTTCGATATCGCGGCGATTGCGCGGATCGAACGGGAACACATTGAGATAGGTGACTTCGCTGGGGAAATCGTCGTTGGCCGCAAACCCACCATCGAGAATAGCAATCCTGACCCGGTTGTTGTACTTACCACCGTGGTGTAAAGCATTCCAGGCTTCGGCAGTGCCAATATCCTGGATCGTTCCAGCAGCCATATACGTCCAATCGTAGGCATTGCGCGTGTAGGCGATACCGCTCCGGGTTGGACCATTCTCGGCTTCACGGCTGTTGTCGGGAACAGCGCCTGTTTCGCTCACCCAATTGATCCCAATCGTTGCGCCTTCGAGTGCCTCAGCGCTGGCGATGGCCATCAGCCTCGCGCCATCTTCGTCTGAGAAACGATGTTCACCAGTGGCTTTCCCCTCTTCGCCACCATCGATGGTCTGGAGATCTGCGGTGAGACGGCTCAGATCGGCGGTACTCAGATCGACCCGAACGAGATAGAGCGTAGGGAGATCGGTCAGCCCTGCGTCCTCTGGGTTGGTCTCAAAAATGATGGTGCCGTTATAGTCGCGCACGATCTGATCGAGCAGGTTGGTATCATCGGTCTGCACCACCAGTTCGTTGGCTACAAACGTCGCCACATCTCCGTCGGGGTCAGCCACAGCAGACAATGGCCGTGCCTGCCCACCCAATTCGGGGAGTTGAACCTCGGCTGGTGCGACCGCAGGATCGATCTGATAG
>JBCDFA010000373.1:0-7513 GCA_039178835.1 Chloroflexota bacterium | reverse complement strand
GGCGGAGTTCGGCATACTCCTGCATCTGGCGAATTGGCATCCCAATGGCACGTAGTCGATTGAGAAATGCGATCCATTCGATGTCATGAGTGGTGTAGCGTCGATGGCCACTCGTCGCACGCCCGACCGGATCGAGCAATCCGATTCGTTCATAGTAGCGCAATGTGTACGAACTTAGTCCTGTAGCCGCTGCGACTTGTTGAATAGTGAGTTCCTGTTCCATAACCTATACTCTACAACTTAGAGTGCACTCTAAGTCAAGCCTTTCATGGTATGATGTCTATCGATAGCTCCTTCCCAAAAGCTGAGAGTTGTATAATATTCCGATTTTCGAGAAGAAAGATGCTTGACTTGTCGATGCAGAGTCGCTATAATTTTACCAATTGGTAAAACAATGACCAAAAGCAATGTAACCCATCAACATATTCTTCGCGTTGCGGATGAGATGTTCTCCACCAAGGGATACAAATCAGTTCGTTTGCGTGAGGTTGCCCAAGTAGTTGGTCTCAAGCATACTGCCATCTATTATTATGCCGATAGTAAAGAAGATCTGTATGTCCAAGTGATGGAACGCAATTTCAAACGACATCAACAAGGCATGGAAGACGCCATTGCTGAGGCAGACCGTGATATTCGCGCACAAATGAAAGCCGTCGCCAGTTGGCTTATGTCACAAACACCAATGCACCTGGGTCGTATGATCCAAGCAGATTTTGAAGAGCTTCGCCCTGAGAACGCAGCCAGATTAAACCAACTGGTTTTTGACTCGATGCGATTACCATTGGAAAAAGCACTATTGTCAGCACAGGAACAGCATCTTATTGAGACGACCAACCCAAGTCTCGCCGCTATCTCGTTTATCTCTCTGATGGAGACCGTCCATTCGATGAAGTTTGCCACCAGTCGCAAGGAAAAAGAATCCATCGCTGATACGACGATTGATATCTTTTTGAATGGATTACTTGTACGCTAGTTTTTTTTGCCAAGTAATTTTACCAATTGGTAAAAGGAGAGACCTGTATGTCATTGCACTCACTTCGGCGATTCTTTGTGTTGTTTTTTGCTATTGGTCAGATCGTCACAACAGCTTTGTTAAGCACTGCCTTTAATGAGGTGAGTGATAGTGCGAGGTCTGGTAGTCCGGTCTATTTCCTCCCGGCTGGCTATACCTTTGCCATCTGGGGGATGATTATGGTGCTCTCACTGGTGTATGCCGTGTATCAACTCCTCCCCAAGCAGGCCGACCATGCGAGCCATCGACGTATTGGATCGTTTGTGATGGTGAATACCATGTTCTTCTCCATATGGGTTGCACTGGCGGTTCAGTCGGGGAGTTGCACCTCTTCCACTTTTCAGCCCTTATGGATACTCGCAACCGTCGCCGTCATCACGGGCATGCTAGTCATGAACATTTTTGCTTTTCTCAATCTCCGCGACCTGTCCGCTACATTAAGCAGGACTGATCGCTGGCTGGCTGTGGTTCCGGTATCAGTCTACTTTGGCTGGTTGAGCGTCGCGACGATTGCAAATACGACCAGCTATCTCTACGGTGCTGGCTGGACTGGCACACAGTACGGCGCACTGATTACCGTCGCACTGCTAATCGTGGCGCTGGTTATCACTGGCTTTGTTATTCTGCTCTACAACATCACGGAAGGTACCGTTGCGTATGGCGCAGTCGTCACGTGGGCGGCGCTGGGCATTGCTGCTGCGAATGTCGGTCAATCGCTGCTTGTAACCATAACTGCTGGGGTTGTGGCGATACTTATTCTCCTGCTTACGATGTTGAGTGTGAGTCGAGAGCATTTCCCACCTGCGTCCAGCCAGACACCACAGACAATGGTGCACACGTAGGCAGAACCATGGCACCAATGAGCGAGGCATCTCACCACTACAGCCTCGTGGTGCACTAGTCAGTGCAGGTCACCGTATGGGCAGTTGTTCTGCCACCTGTGGATGGGATACACCACAACCTGCTTACAAGAACGACATACTTTTTCATTATCAAACATATGTGTGATGAACGCCTTCTCACACGCAATCGTTACTAGATAAGGGTTTTCGTATGGAATTGACCATCAATGGAACGACGTATGATGTTGATGTTCCGGAGAATGAACGGCTGCTCTGGGTCATTCGCGATATCATCGGTCTGACTGGCACAAAATTTGGGTGTGGTGCAGGCATCTGTGGCTCCTGCACCGTGCATGTGGATGGTGAGCCTACTCGTGCGTGTGTTACACCCGCAATGGCTGTTGAGGGACAGGAAATCACGACTATCGAAGGCATGGCAACGGTCAGTAGCGACGGCGAAGAAGTGTTGCATCCGGTGCAGCAAGCCTTTATTGATGTGCAGGTGCCCCAATGTAGCTGGTGTATGAGTGGGCAGATGATGACCGCTGCGGCATTTCTTGAGCGTAATCCTAATCCATCGGAAGAGGAGATTATCACGGCGATGGATGCCAACTACTGTCGTTGTGGCTGCTATCAACGTATTAAACTCGGTATTGCGCGGGCTGCCGATATCATACTGGAGCGTGAAGAATCATGAGTGATAACGACACACAAAAACCAAAACGCCGCATGTCACGACGGACATTTCTCCGAGTCCTGGGTATTGGTTCAGGCGCACTGGCTGTAGGTGTGGTTGTTGGCGGCCCGACCATCACCCGTGAAGTTCGCCTTGCAATCAATCAGTGGTTTTTGTCCGATAATGCGATGAGCGCATCGTTACCTGATTCACCATTACTCTGGATTCGCATTGAGCCAGATAACACTGCGCATCTCCATCTGCCTAAGTCTGAAATGGGTCAGGGCATTCATACGACCCTTGCTCAGATTGCCGCTGAGGAGTTGGAGCTGAACTGGGAAACGATTGTGACGCATTCTGCGGATACCGATATTGGCTTTGATGCCTTTGTATCCTCCACTTTTGGAAGTGCTTCAACAACGATGATGTACCAGCCAATACGTGAGCTTGCCGCCACACTGCGGATGATGTTGCTTGAAGAGGGCGCTACTCAACTGGGTGTACAGGCTAGTGCAGTGCGCGCTGAAGACAGCCATGTGTTTGTTGCCGACAATCAGGAACAACGCCTGGGCTATGGCGAAATTATTGCAGCCAGACAAACCGAATGGGTGCTTCCTGAAGAAACGCCGCCGCTCAAGTCACCCGATCAGTTTCGCTACATTGGCCAATCAATGCAGCGAGTCGATCTCCGTGAAAAAGTCACGGGGCGGGCCGTGTATGGGTTCGATGCGCGTATGGAAGGGATGCTCTATGGGGCAGTTGCACGTCCGCCACGCTATGGTGCTCGTCTTACACGCGCACTCGTTGGTGACGCAGAGACACGCCCCGGCGTCAAAGCGGTGATCATTCAGGGTGACTTTGCAGGCGTGGTAGCCGAGAACCGTTCGCAAGCATACGCAGCACTCAACGGACTTGATCTGACCTGGCAGGGTGGCTCGACATGGTCACAGGAGGAACTCGATTCCTTCATGGCGGTGCCAGACCGAGGCGGTGTGCTCGTACAACGAGTCGGTGATTTCGATGCAGCAACCCGTGACAATCAGATCAATATTGAAGCCGAGTACAGTGTTCCCATGGCATCGCACGCCCACCTTGAGCCACAGGCTGCCTTGGTGGATGTACGTGGTGATCGTGCAACAGTCTACGCTTCTACTCAGAATCCGGGGAATACGCGCAGTTTTGTCGCACGGGCAATTGATTTTGATGAAGCAAATGTCAATGTAACCGCCACCTACCTTGGTGGTGGGTTTGGTCGCAAAGTGGGGATTGACGCCTCGGTTGAAGCAGCCATCCTTTCGAAAGCGTGTGGCCAGCCAGTTCATGTCGGGTGGGATCGCCGCGAAGAGATGCGCTATGGTATTCACCGACCACCCGCCCGTAATCGACTCCGTGCAGTGGTAGATGATCAGGGCACTATTCTGGCAATGCAGCATCGGATTGCCAGCGGCGATATTTTGTACGGGCTTGGCGTACTACCTGCACAGCCGATTATCAGCGGGATTGTTGGCGCTGACCCCTTTGCCACCTCCAGCCTCATCTATGATATTCCGCATCGCCAGGTGCTCTACCATCGCAAGCAGCTGCCGGTCCCAACCGGCTCCTGGCGTGGATTAGGCACCTTCCCCAACACCTTTGCTTCCGAGAGTTTTATGGATGAGATTGCCCATCAGGTCAACATCGACCCGCTTCAGCTACGGCTTAATCACCTCCCCGATGATACGTTTGGACAACGGCTACGGAACGTGATAGAGGCGGTTGCCGATGCGTCGGGGTGGTCCAATGGTGCACCTGAAGGTCATGGGTATGGTATTGCGGCGGGCAAGCTTGGCCAGACCATCGTCGCGCTGGTGATGGATGTATCTGTGGACGACGGACAGGTTATTGCTCACCGGGCCTGGTGTGCCGCCGACCCTGGTTTTGTCGTCAACCCTGATGGTGCTAAAGCCCAGGTCGAGGGGACCATCATCATGGCGTTAAGTTCGGTATTGCATGAAAAACTGACCATTGCGGACGGAATGATTGCGGCGAGCAATTTTGATTCCTATGCCCTTTCAACCATGGGGGACATACCAGAGATTGAGGTGATACTCATCAACAGTGGTGATACACCCATCGGTGGGTTTGGTGAGCCGGTGATCGGTGTGGTACCTGCTGCTATGGCTAACGCTGTCTTCGCAGCAACCGGGCAGCGAGTGCGCGATGTGCCATTCCAACTCGCGTGATGTTGGATTGTGGGGCGGTCCCGACTAATCCTTGAGGGCGGCCACAGGGGACCGCCCCCGACGTACCAATGGATGGGTCGCCAGCCGGTGGACGGGTCGCCAGCCGGTGGACGGGCTAGCCGTCCACCTACAGGTTGGTTTTGTTAACCCTTGACATATTGCTTTGCAAACTCTTCTGATGGCGGGATCATCGTGATGACATCGATCATGACGCCGCTCGGATCACTGGTGATGAAGTGGCGCTGGCCAAAATACTCACTACGAATGTCAACGTGGGCAGGCAAACCTACTTCTTTGATTAACCGCTGATACTCTGCATCTACATCCTGCACCTCGAAGTTCAGAATAAGCCCCTGCACAGGCTTACGAAACCCCTCGGGTATCGTTGGGTGGGTGTGGTCAACGACTGCCAGTTGATACTGCGGCTTCTCGGTGTGTTGCAGACTCACATACCAGTCGGCCTCGAAGGTGCGCGTGAAGCCAAAGTGTTCAATGTAGAAAGTGCTTGTTTCAGCGACCTTGGCAGTGCAGATAACGGGGTAGAAACTATCGAGTTGCATGAAATCCTCCGATATTTGATATAATACATACAGACTGTACGCATCCATTATACATACAGACTGTTTGTATGTCAACAGGAGTCATGATGGCCCAAGAAAAACCACGCACAAAGGCCGAACAGCGTATCGCCATGATGCATACGTTGATTGAAGTCGGGCGTGCACAGTTTGCACAACACGGATATGCTCAAACAGCTACAGAAGAGATCGTGCGTCAGGCCGGGGTAACACGCGGGGCGCTGTATCACCACTTTGGCAATAAAAAGGGGCTTTTTGTCGCAGTGCTCAAAGAGGTGCAAAACGATGTGTCACAACGCATCCTAGCGGCTGTAGAAACCACTGATGATCCATGGGAGCAGTTACTGGTCGGATGTCGTGCTTTTCTTCAAATCGGCCTCGATCCTGAGATTCAGCAGATTATGCTGATCGATGGCCCTGCGGTGCTGGGATGGGAAACGTGGCGCAAGATCGATGCAGCTCACTCTATGCAGTCATTACGCGAGGGGATGCAGGCACTCATCGATAACAACCTGATCAATGTGTCATCAGTGGATGCGGTAACCCACCTTTTGTCGGGAGCGATGAACGAGGCCGTTTTGTGGATCGCTGGTGCAGAACAACCACACCAGGCCCTTGATGAGGCGGTTGGAGCGCTGGAGCAACTCCTCAATGGGTTACGATCCTGAGCTTTCAGGGGCTGGCCCACAACACTCTGAATGGCGATACAAGTGTAGATTGAGCGTGTCGCAACCGAAACGCCACATTTCAGTGCGCTCAGCGAATCGAGCTTCCGGAAGCCTGAAGCACGAAACCACAATATATCGCCACTCCTGGGCTTTCGGAAGCTGGCCTGCAAGGAATACTCAGCAAGTCGAAAGATAGATCAGGTGGGGTTTGATACTGCGAGCCGCTGTACGGTGATCGGGTTTCAGTACTCTGTGGCGAGTCGAAGGATTGTTCAGGTTTACAAGATAGATACGCGGGGTATTGTCGTTGAAGCGGGTTTCAGTACTCTGTGGCGAGTCGAAGGTTAGATTAGGTTTATACAGACAGTGAGGAGGTAGACGAGACAAATGTTTCAGTGCTCTCTGCGATTCGGAGGATGGATCAGGCGAGGCCAAATGTGGTCCATGTGTTTTAGTCAATTGTTTCACTACTATATGGCGACTCAAAGGCTGAACTAGGTTTTGTTACGATTGATTAGCTATTGTAAAGCTTGTTATGATATAATCTGCTTATCGCACAAAGGTGCGACCCTAGTGATTTGCCGATCACTAGGGCCGATAGATAGTGTTCACAGGAATATTTTAAGAACCCTCCTGTGAACAAGAAAGAAATATCATGTTAAACCATGATGATGGCCGGAATAGTGACATTCCGAGATGCTCGTATCAGAGCGACATGCTCAACCGTATTGCTACAGTTTTACGAATTGTGGCATCAGTCATGAATATCGCCCTTGTAATTCATCTTTGGTAGTATTTCTGGCTGATATGGCAGGTAAGATTATTGCTTACCTGCCTTCTTCTCACTCACCCTCTACCTATGCCTCTTTATTGTTTCAGTACTCTCTGACCAGAAAACTGATTTGTGATAGTATCACAGGACATTTCAATACGCCGAACAGATCTGATGGCAGCCATGACAAATATGCCATTTATAATGTAATTAGTGTTATCTGTAACCTAACCGTACACTATACAACATACGAATGTACGCTGCTAGCAGCGTACATCTAGACCTTGACATTGTACCACAAACCTTGTCTTCTCGAAACTCGATTTTTGCGCCACAACCGCGTCAATTTGCGAAACATATTATTTCTCATCCCAATCATTTATTTCCTATTCAAAAGTCTGACATTTAGAAATAACTAGGTACGATTTGAGGTCTTTTAACTATCAAGTTGTGGACAACCAAGGTTTCAGTACTCTGGTGCGAGTCGAAGGATTGTTCAGCATTCATCACGCACATTCAGTCAATTACTACATACGAGTTTCAGTACTCTGTGGCGAGTCGAAGGATTGTTCAGCCAATATCGCTGTGTCCAAGAATGTTTTGTGCAACCTTGTTTCAGTACTCTGTGGCGAGTCGAAGGATTGTTCAGTGTGGCTGTCTTCCACAGCCAAGTAGCGCGGGTGAGTTTCAGTACGCTGAGCGAGTCGAAGGTTTGATCAGGCTCGTGGTCGGACACGACTGGG
>JBCDFA010000372.1:0-7521 GCA_039178835.1 Chloroflexota bacterium | reverse complement strand
AGCTACGATGACCCACTCAACACACAGTAGTACCTTTACCGATGGCGACACGATTGTGCCCATGGGAACCGCTGCGGGATATGTTCTGCGTATGGAAAATGGCTTCACCATCTATCATACTGGTGATACCGCTGTCACCTACGACATGATGATTGTTGGAGATCTGTATGAACCCGATCTGACGATTCTGCCGATTGGCGATCACTTCACGATGGACCCGCGACAGGCGGCCTATGCACTCAAACTAATCCGGTCGAAGTATGCTATCCCCGAACACTATGGGACCTTCCCACTGCTCAAAGGCACACCTGACCAGCTTCGTGAGCACATCAAAGAATTCGGTGTTGATGTTGAGGTCATTGCACCTCAGCCAGGTGAGAGCGTCTCGTAATTTTAGAGGCTGGAGACTAGAGACTAGAAAAACAAAGTTAAACCATGTGGGTGCGGGGCTTGCCCCCGCACCCTTGCTCACCCCCGTACCCAAGCTTGCCCCCGCACCGAGTCACCCGCTACCGAACGATTGCCGGAAGGTAGATACGGTTCGGCAAATCGATGCCATCCGGTGCGCTGCCACCACCAAACCACGCGGGATTTTCGCCAGCAACATTGAGATCCCGAAGCGCGGCTCCATCTGCCCTCACAGCATATAAACGCGCATCTTCTCCCTCTCCAGGATCAACATCCCGTTCAAAAATAATCCAATTACCATCCGACGACCACGAGGGATAACTAGCTGGCTGATTAGCAGGGCTGCGAGTAAGTTGAGTAAAATTCCCCAACGAACCATCATTCTGAACATTGGCTTTCCAGACCTCATTCTGGCCAGTTAGGTCTGCAATGAAGACCAGCGTATTACCGCTGGGAGCAAAATCAGCGTCGTTATAATCGACACCTTCTAAACAGTTTTCCTCGTTTGAAGCCAGATCAACAATACAAAAGTTACTAGGCTGGTACAGACCTGCTGCCGCCGTGTTGCAAAAACCCTGCGTGTTATAGACCATCCAACGGTGATTGGCAGAGAGGGCGACACCCGAGGCAAGTTCGTTCTGACTGACGTAAAGATTCTGCCCCTGTACACTAAAATGAGGTTCCGATACCGTGCAGATACCACCCGGTGCACCGGGTGCACCAAACTGTCGTAGGATCATGCTGGCGAAATGGGTTTCATCTGCCGCAATGTCGTATTCGCCAAGTCCATCCGCCTGAAAGAACGATTGCACATCCCCACCTGCCACACTCTGTGAAGAGATAGTTTCGTTGGCAAGTGTGTAGAGGCGCTGTCCATCTGGTGCAAAGCGCGGCTGACGACCCTGAGCGATGGTACGTTCTGGGCCAAGCTCCGGCAGATCGCGCAGCCGAACATCGTCACCTGCCTCGTAGGCAATCGTTCCATACAGCGGTAAATCAGTGCCAACCTGAGCCGCTGCGTTGGCTTGATTAGAACGAGGGCCGGTGTTGCCCGTGCCATCCACTGCGGCAACCTGATAATAGTAGGTCGTGTTGTCGAGCCCAACATCGCGATAACTGGTGCCCGTAATGAGGAACGGCGACAGTTCGGTGTATGGTCCATCGCTGGCTGGTGCGCGGTACACCCGATACCCCTGAACACCACTTGCGTCAGTCGAGGCATCCCACCGCAACACAATAGAGCTATCGGCAGGAATAGCCTGGAGATTGCCTGGTGCAGTCGGCGCTACACCATCAAGGCTTAAACGTGCTGACCAGATCTCGTCCTGCACATTTCGATCATCCTGCCATGCCAGAAAAGCCCGTGTGTTGGTGCCACTGCCAGTCGTAGCAAGGGAGACGCGCCGCTGATCAGATACTGTGGGAAATTCGCCTTGCCCGTCTTCGATCTGAATGTTTGCAAAGTTCTGCCCCTGATCAAGCGAGGTCGCAAGGTAGAGATCACTGCTCCTAATGTCTTCATTGATCCAGGATAATAGCAGTTGTCCATTGGCGTCCACCGCAAGGTCCCAATCAGCAACCTCAAACGGTATTGCCACATTCGTTATTTGTACAGGTTCAGACCATGTAGCACCTTTGTCAGCAGAACGACGTAAGATAATATTGCGTTGGCCATCATCCTCAACAGTATAAGTGCCATATAGTGTTCCGTCAGGAGCAAGAGCAATACGAGGGAACACAGCATCAGGACCACTGATGGCAACATTTGTGCCAAAAGTTTGACCACCATCAGTTGAGCATGCCCCGTAGATGGCAAAGCGACTACGCTGGTCTTCCCACGCAGCACACACCATCCCATCGCGGGCTACCAAACTCATGCGTGGTCCACCATCGAGTAATCCATCGGTGACTCGACCCGTAAGTGGCTGGTCATTCACAACGGTTTCGATACCGGCTTCACCCTGAGCATTATAGGCGAGTAGGGTAATTTCATATCCCTCTTGATTGCCCTGGACCAGAAAATTCCGATAGAGGATATAGATACGACCATCACTCTGGTCAATGGAGATTTGCGGTTGCCAGAAATCCTGACCCTCATCAAACCCATCAATCAACGTTCCCTGCTCAAAGGTCTCACCACCATCGTTGGAAAAGGCGGCACGAATATCATTTACTTCTTGAGAGTCATCGCGATAAAACAGATACCAGATAATCCAGATCGTACCATCCGGTTGTACTGCGATAGCTGGATCATCCGTCCAATCATCGTATGGGAGGGTGCTCACACGCTGGTTGGAACCCCATGTTGCTCCGCCGTCGGTTGATTTGGCAAAAAAGATCGACGCGTTGTTGCCATTACGATCATCTTTCCAGGTTACATATATATTATCGCCTACAGCAACCACATCAGGTTCATCAGCATCACCAAACCTACCAAGACCAGCGTCGGTAATTTGCACATTGCCACCGATAGGAACACCACCTGCCTGTACAGCTATACTAGAGAGTACAAGGGTCACACACATGAGCAAACCTAGTGTTGCACGGATGATCAGTTTCATACAGGTTCCTTGTTCTGATATTGTTATATGCTTAGAAAAACGTATACTATTTACGAGTAAGAACCAAAAGAGTTGCACATTGAACAGAAGCAAGAAAACGTATGTCATTAGGCAATAAAAAAGGCCACTTATGTGGCCTCTTTCTGAACAACTCCGAATGTAGTGTTATGAATGATTAATGGTCTGTTTTGACCAATGCAGCGATATGCTCCTCAAGCTGTGCTTCGTCTATCTCACCAACATAGGTATTTACAATTCTGCCGTCCTGGTCAATGAGATAACTCGTCGGCAGCAGTCGCCCGCTGTATGACTGACTGACTTCACCACTAACATCAAACAGAACCGGATAACTAATGCCTTGTGATTGAACAAAGCGTTCCACATCACTTCGCTCGTCCTGCCAGGCAGTGTTTACGCCAAGCACCGCAAAGCCCTGCGCTTGAAATTGCTCGTGGAGACGCACCAATCGTGGTATCTCACGTACACAGGGAGGGCACCATGTCGCCCAGATATTAACGAGTACTACCTCGCCCTGATAATCTGCCAGACTCACCGTCTCACCACCAACTGCTTCCATTGCAAACTCGGGTGCTTGCTGCGCAGTGAGAATGGCCTCCTCGGCACCTTCTGCAATAGCAGTACGGTCAGGAACCGCAATATCACGAGTCAGTGGGACAAGCACACCAATACACACCAAGATAAGCAACATCCAGATGGTTTGACGATCACGTCGGCGCTCATCGGCTGGTTCTAGTTTTTGTGGTGATGCCAATACTGAGCGAAGACTAAGATAAGCAGCCTTAAGCTGTGCCCGACGCTGCTCAGCCAGTTCCGCAAACTCGGCACCAAGCTCATTAACACGGTCTGGATTATATGCCTCACGCTGCTTTGCATAGGCGACTTCGAGTTCGTCACGTGTAGCATCAGGGGTAAGGTTGAACAATTCATATGCGTTATTCATGATGATGCCTCACTTTCAGCCTGTACCGTGTGTACTGGTTTCTGTGGTTGCAACGGCGGAACTGTTCCCGTCTCCCGTGGTTGTGGTGCACCTACGACGACATCATCTGGAGTGCGCTCTCGCCAACGGCGAATCATCGATACCAACCCACCGAGAATACCGATAATAAAACCAGCCCATACTAGATTAATCCCTGGTTCTTGTGTCACCTGTAGAAATGCTGTGGCTTTGAACTCATTCGGTGGAATGTTCTCCAGATCGACATTGCCAAACTGAAGTGCGACAAGTTGCGACTCTGGACTGACGCTTATAACAGAGAGCGTCGCGCCATCCGACAGGTCTGCAGGTGTACCTACCTGTTCCTGATTCGCGGTCACTTCCACACTCGGTGTGATAGTGCTACGATTGCCCTCGGAGTCCATTACATTAATAACTGCTTCAACCACCGGATTTCCTTCACCACTCATCATTGCATCACGATTAGGGAGATTGAACTCCTGGAATGTGAGCGAATACCCAAAGGCCTGTTTGGTTTCGCCTTGCCCCATGTATATCACGCCCGGTTCAACCTGATTGGGGAGATCATACTGTGATGGTGAGAGATAGAGATCACTCCACCATCCTTTTTGAATGTCTGGATGGATGATAAGTTGTCCACTTTTCGGGTAGATGTAATATGGTGCCTGGGCTGTCCACGTCTCACGAGTCTCTGGATTGAGTACTTCGACTTGAATGGCAGTCCGTTGCAGCGGATCATCACCGGGTATAACTAAACCATTGAGCGTAAATTGTTGACCAAAAGCCGTCTGTGGTTCACCTTGAATGAGTCGCATCGATGCCGTTTGTTTGTACACCGATGTGCCGATAATACCGACGAATAGTAAGCCCACTCCAATGTGTGAGAGGTAGCCACCAAGCTTGAACGGGCCAGCACGCCAGATCCGCCGCACAACGATTGCATTTGTGACAACTGCAAAGACAGCAGCAGTGATAAAGAGAATAGCAACCGGATAGATAATATTGAGCAGCAGACATGCGAACAGCGTGACGGCGGTCAGGATCAGTGGCCACTTGAGGGCTTTCATAAGACTGCCATACTTACTCTGCTTCCAGCTCAGAAGCGGTGTGATAGCCATAGCCAGCAACATAATGAGACCGAAAGGCGCCACAGTTGGACCATACCAGCCAAGATCAATCGAAACCTGACTCTCAAAAACAGGCAAGAGCGAGATCACTGGCATCGATGTTCCAATACCGACGATCAGTGCAATGACAATGAACACCGCTGCGCCCAGTACCAGCCCAAACTCACGAGAGACGACATGGCTATACAACACACGCTGACCGATATCGCGCCAGCGCCATGCCAGCAAACCAAAACCAAGGAGGAAAAAACCGACCATGAAGGCAACCAGATAGCCCATCAGACCAAGTTCCACAAAGCTGTGCACAGAGAAGTCGCCTAGTACACCACTGCGTGTCAGGAACGTTGAGTAGATCACGGTGAGATAGCCGACAATGGCGAGGACTAGATTTGTGCGCTTGAAGCTACCCCGCGAGCCCTGGACAATGAGGCCGTGAAGCAGTGCACTCGCGCACAGCCATGGAACTAACGAAGAGTTTTCCACCGGGTCCCAGCCCCAGTAGCCGCCCCAGCCCAGTGACTCATAGGCCCAGAAGCCACCCAGCGCAAGCCCCGCTCCCAGACAAGCCCAGCTTAGCAACACCCATGGACGCGACATTTTGACCCAGCCATCGTAGTCACGTCGCCAAAGAGCAGCAATCGCAAAGGCAAATGGACCAGCCATCGTCGTAAAGCCGGTAAACAGAATCGGTGGATGGATCGCCATCCAATAATTTTGTAACAGTGGGTTAAGGCCATTACCATCTGCAGGCGGATCAGGAATAGTGCGAAATGGCCCTGATGCCCACATAATGCCAATGATACAAACCGTCACCAACAAATAAGGAGTCAAGACAAACGGTTCCCACGCCGAACGACGGAGCCCCAGCATTAGGATTATGGCAAAAATCGCATTCCAGAAGGCCCAGAGGAGAAAACTTCCTGCCTGACCGCCCCAGAACGTACTCGCCAACAAGAGCGTGGGAAGCGAGCGATCTGAAAAATTGCGAATGTACTCATACTGAAACTGATGAGTTAGAATGTTGATGAGCAGGTAGCCACTTGCCATGACAGTACCAATCGCCATCATAACAGTAAGTTGACGGGCGATGGGTTTCAGCTCAAACTGCCCACGCGCCCAGAGGAAGTAGGTGGGGATAGCAAGTAACCCGCTCACAAAAGCAATGCCAATAGCAAAATTACCAAAATTCATGCGCGTTCTAACTTTCTAGACGGAGCTAGCGCCCCAGTAAGAACTGTCTCATAGTCTCTTCGATATCAAACGCCCATTGTGTGAGCGGAGTATCCAGCCCCCAGCGACTCATAGCAGCAAGTTGGCCTGTGGCAAGTAATATGCCCATGGCTACAAGCAACACACCACTAATAATGTTGGTTGTGTGTAAATCCAGAGTCCGCGAACCAAGCTGCATTGAAAAACCACGTCCTCGTAATACACGCCAGAATCGTGATTGTTTGTCGATGCGGCGAGTAAACAGAACAATCAGCATAATGGGAGTCCCAAGACCAAGTGCATAGACAAAGGTTAATACGGCACCTTCAAGAACAACCACACCTTGTGTCACCAACATGGTCATCAGCGACGCCAGAATGGGTCCGACACATGCACTCCAGCCAAGTGCGAACGTCGCTCCATAAAGGTATGCGCCGAAGGTGCCAGTCTGTGGTTGGTTGGTAAGCTGTATGCCACTAAAGCCTTTGCCAAAGAAACTCATAATCCCAAAAGCGATAATAATGACACCACCAATCAAGGTGAGGCTATCAAGGTTCTGGAAAAGCAGTTGGCTCAGTGCAGTTGTCGTTGCACCCAACACCACCAGTGTCGTTGCTAATCCACCAAAGAAAGCCAAACTAGTGGGTACTATGCGCTCAGGTTTGGTCTGCAAAGTAAAGGCAAAATACGCTGATAAGACGGGCAGACAACATGGCGAAAGGAAACTCAGAACACCTGCAAGAAATGCCGGGAACGCGAAGACGAAGAGGCGCGTCCCGTTAGGCATGGCAAATACATCGCCACTTCCCATCAAACGACTACCGATCACACTAATCGCCATAAGCCCGATCAATAACGCAATGAAAAGACCGATACGCCTAGCTGGTGATGCAGCGGCTCGATCTATCGATGGCGAGGAGGAATTAAGCATAGGTGAGGACATAGACACTCCCCAAAAAGCATAGATCTCAAGAATCAACAGAAGAAAAAAAAGTTACATATTTTTTAGTACGTAGATTGTATCATACTTACAATATATATGTGTCTAGAAAGTACAATCTCTTCTGTGTATTTCCTCACTGCACTGTAACAGGTCTTGAGCTTTCCTGCAACTTTTCCATCCATTATGAGCTTTTGTCATCATAAAAACGCCGAGTGCTATTGTGCAAAAAAATATGATTGTAGCAAAAACGACATTTTTGTCGCATTTGCCACACACGAAAAAATATCAGTTTTT
>JBCDFA010000371.1:0-7608 GCA_039178835.1 Chloroflexota bacterium | reverse complement strand
GCCACTTTGATATCCTCATCCTGGGATGAAGTAGCTCTATCATACAGCCAAACAATCGCAACCCAGGCCCGAATCTGTTGCAAAACAAAACCTCTAGCACTATACTCTCCAAGTGCCTCCTGGGCCATTTTTAAACCCACTTCACATTCCCCATCAACCCCGGCCAGTTTAGCCTGCAATAGCAAAAGATCTGTCGTGTGTTGAGGAGTTACGTTAACCTGTCGTTGCTGGATCAACTTTGCAGCAAGTTGATATTGCTGTTGATGTATACAAACGTGAACCTGAGCTATAAACACCAAACTTTGTATATTAGCAGAAGCTGGAAGATGAGATACACTACGGTAAACTGAAAATGCAAAATTCCAGCATCCTAGTGCGGCATAGATATCA
Source organism: Chloroflexota bacterium (assembly GCA_039178835.1). Classification (GTDB taxonomy): domain Bacteria; phylum Chloroflexota; class Chloroflexia; order Chloroflexales; family Roseiflexaceae; genus AL-N1. Next base: position 7,218 of record JBCDFA010000371.1, on the reverse strand, counting down.
CCTAATGTTGATAGAACAGCAGCTTCATAGTGGGTGGTACCAGCATCATGGACATCCTGTAAAACAGAACAAATCAATGTATATGCGCGAAGATACTTTCCTTGTAGCATATAATTAAACACAAGACCATTTTGGGTCAGGGCACGTCGGCCAAGATTACCAACCATTGCCCAGAGTGACTCTGCCTCAGATCCAATCTGCTCAGATTGGTATAAATCTCCAATCGAGTAATAACACAGCATCAACTCATGTGTAACTTGTGCCCGAAGTACCAAGTTGCCTTCTTCCGTGGCAAGATCATAGGCTTGTTGGAGGGTTGTGAGTGCATCAAACGTTTTCCCCAATCGGTACTGGCTAATTCCCAGAATACGGAGCGCTGTACTGTGCATTGCATCAACATCCTCTCTAGCAAGCACATCTTGTATTCGTTGAGCAGCCAGATCATAACGTCCAGCTACATTATCAAGTATCGCTTGTTGTATCGTGATATATGGATCGGCTTGACCAGACTGTTGTTCTGCTTGATTGATAAGCGTCTGGGCCTGAGCCACATCGCCACGCTCTAATATCATCTTCGCCTTAAGACACAGCAATCTGGGATATGTTGGATTATGCGGTAATAATGCAAAAATATATTCCAGCGTTTCTAAACGTCCCTGAAAGTAGAGATGTTCCCCACGTGCAGACAAAAGAGCTTCAAATGCATCCCAATCTCCCAATCTGCTATATACATCAAATGCAACCGACCATTGTTCAGACTGGATAGCCATCTCAGCCATCCGGTGTCCGATCGCACGAAACCGCTCGACATTATCAGTACGCAAACGTTGCTGGAGAAACTCTTGAAAGAAAGGCACATATCGCAGAATCCCTGGTTTTATTTCATTGATGAAAAGATGGTGTGCTAACAGTTTCTCTAATATATGCCACACATCTGTACGTTGTAGAATAGTGAGACATTGTTCTTCTGAAATCTCCTCCAACATAGCTGTTTCACATAACACCTCCCGCACATCTTGGGGCTGTTGGTCAAATACCTGCTCAATCAGAAAATGTCGGACCGAGCGATTTGATGCAATGCTATATTCAACCACCTGTGAGATATTTCCACTGTTTGCTTGCAATGCTAACAAGACCCCAGTGATCCAACCATCGCTCTGTGAAATCAACTGCTCTGCGTTTTCAGTAGCCGTCGGGTGGTATCCCTCCTGAGTCAGCACCTGTCTCAATTCATCTGGCAAAAACCGCAGGTTTGTTTCATCAAAACTGACAAACTGACGGCGGGCAGCCAGTAGCATCTGATTGGGCAATGAAGGATGCATTCGGGAAGTAAGAATGACACGACTATTAGGACAACGTGTGGTAATGTGGCCAACAAGATTCCTAATCTCCTCTACTTGATCAACACAATGCCAGTCATCAAAACACAAAATAATGGTTTGAGACAAACTATTGATTTCACGAATAAGGGTGGTGACTACCGTTTGGAACGATGTTTGGCCCGAGCCATCGAGCAATGTCTGCGTTTGATTCAGGGTATCGGGAAATTGATATTGGATCGCGGCGGCGAGGTAACGGATAAACTCCCATGGATCAGTATCAAATGTATCAAGACTATACCAACAAACCGTTAGTTGTTCAGTATGCACAAAATCAATAAGTAATGACGTTTTGCCATATCCAGCGGGGGCAACCAATGCAACTAAACGACATTGTATACGTTTCTCTAAGTCTTGCAACAACCGAACACGACTTACAAGTTCCGCTGGTCGTTGCGGAACTTGTATCTTGTATTGTAAATCTACCATGATCCTACCCTACAACACTTGATTGCATAGTAGAAAACAAAAAATTTACATTATTTGGTGTGGAAATGAGTGCAAATCTTTACTATTCTCTCTTTTTCATTCTCTTTACTAAAGATAACGAAAAATCAGATGTTTGTCAAGATATAGTAGACATGAATAACCATTGTACATTTATACATCTCTTAAACACAACAAATATCGTTCTTGAATAGAGACATATAACAGCATTATTACCTTACTATTTTTATACAAGCTTTTGCCAGTATGTGTCAGACACACGACGCACATGGGTACCTGTGTTTCCATTCATAACTGGTAAAAACTCTGGTGGTTGCTTCAGATGAATATGGGTTTGGTGAGTAGTCGCCATAATGCTATCGATACGTTCCTGCTGATTGTTTAAGGTCACATTCGCAGGTGTTCTCAAGAAACACTGATTGGCTATATGCCACAATGACCATAATAACGATTCTTCTTCTGCTTCTGGGTGTGTAACACATAAACCCAGATCGTGTGCTTCGTGAGAGGTAATGCAGTAATCATGGGCGTGATAGCCACTAATAAGCTGTTCAACAATCGCCGCTCGTGCCTCAGGATTATGAGGAATTTGATACTCCAGCAATTCCGATGCAATATAGCGCATTTGTTGATCGGCGCTCCAGAACGTACTGAGTGAGGTAGGAAAAATATGCTGACTAAGCACAGAAAAGAGCTGGTGTGCATGTTGATCAGACTGCAGTCCAAACCAGTCTTCTGCCATATGCTTGTAAGCACGAATACTCTCTGAAGAAATCGCGGGAGGGCCACCTGCCTGAGAAGGCGCATTCGATATTTGATGAGGATCAATAGGTCCTAACTCAGCAATAGGGCTCATGATGATCTGGTCGGCACTCAAACATAATAACGTACCGGCGGAGCGTGCTTTGTATGTAACAAACACGGTGACATGTTGGGCAAATTCACGCAAAAGCAAGCTCATCTTACGGCAGGTATTCACATGCCCACCAACAGTATGCAGAATGAGATCAAGCTGGTGGGTTGGCCCTATTGCACGCAAACAATCATAGAGTGAGGGGATATCGTCTTCTTCAATCGTTTTGGGAGGAAATGTCTGCTCCCCTGTTATATACAATAAGACTGGGTTATGACGTTGTGCTTCAAATGTTTGTAGTGTTGTTGTTAACTGATCAAACATAATGATTCTCCGTACATTGATTTACAACGCAACAGCTTCTGTTGATGATGCTACCGTTGCTGACGATAGTGTCGTTGGTTGGATAAGATACTGTTCCGCCTGAAGAGTAAACATTTCAGCATAGCGCTGATTCAAACGCATTAATTCATCGTGTGTACCCTGTTCAAGTACCTGCCCTTGCTCCAGCACCACAATACGATCAGCCCGGCGCACCGTCGCAAAACGATGGGAAATAAACAGAACACTTTGCGTTAAGGCACGTTGTCGATCAAGAAGCTGTTGGAAGAAATGTTGTTCCGCATGGACATCAAGTGCTGCACTTGGCTCATCAAGGATAAGAACAGGTGCCTCTCGCATCAGAGCCCGCGTCAATGCGACTAATTGGCGCTGGCCACCAGAAAGTTCATGGCTACGTTCAAACCAGCGTCCGAGAATAGTCTCGTACTGATGAGGGAAAGTCTGAACCAGTTGATCAAGGCCACTTCGCTCTGCTACGGCTTGAATATATGCCAGATTACCGACATCCTCAACCTGACCAAGCCCTACGTTATCAGCAACCGAAAGGTGGTAAATTGTAAAATCCTGAAATACCACACTCAGACACGCTCGGAGATCCTGCCGATTAATTGTCTTGATATCAACATCGTTGAAAAGAATACGACCTCCTGTGGGCTCATACAATCCGGCCAAAAGCTTTACTAAGGTCGTTTTTCCAGCGCCATTATCCCCAACCAATGCCACTGCTTCACCTGGTTTGATAGTGAGATTCAAATTATCTAATACCGGTTTGTCAGTTCCCGGATAATGAAATGACACATTCTGAAACTCAATGTGCGGTGTGGTATGGAGTTTGAAAGACTGCGGACGATCCATGGCACGCATCTCGACCGATGGTTGAATGGCCAGAAACTGGAACAAGTTGCCAACAAAGAGATTGTTCTCGTGAAACTGTGACAAGAGATTGACGAATGCATATGTCTGACTGTGAAGCTGCACAATGGCCTGAGTATACATGCTAAATTGACCGATTGATATGCGCTGTTGGAGTGCTGCATATGCCGTAAACGCAACAAGTAATGGGCGTACCAGAGCAACCAGCATCTCTATCGGGCCGGCCAGGAGTGTTTGGCGATATACCAATTGCCGATCAGCATAATACAGATGTGCAAGTAACTGCTTCAGATGGGTAAACATAAATTCTTGTAGATTAAAAAGACGCACTTCTTTCGCCATCGTGTCGGAAGTCAAGATCGTTTGGAAGTACTGGGCTTTACGTGCCTCCGGTGTACGGTGCAATACCAGATTGACATGGGCAGCACCAAATCGTGCCGCAATCACAAACATGATGAGTGATGCGCCAAGGATTACAGGTACAATCCAAACCTGCCACGCAAGCAACACAATCGCAAGAGACACCCCACTCACTAAGCTACTCCCCATCTGAGCAAGCTGCATAATCATGGTTGTGGGTCGATAAGCTGCCTCGTTCGTAGCAACACGTAATTGATCGTGGAAAGCTGGATCTTCAAAAAAAGCAAGATCAAGGGTGGCAGCCTTACGGGCAATCAACATTTGGATATGGTTCTTGACTCGAATTTGATAGAGACGCTCTACATTCTGTCGACCTCGACTCAGCAACTGTTCAAGTACCACCAAACCACCCATGATCATCAACAACCAGACGAATGCACGTGGTATAGACTGAACCTCACTTTGCCCTTGTGCAAAGGTAACAATCATGTCAATTAGTCTGGCACCGATAATAATATTCGCGGTCGGTATCATGCCGGTAACGAGTGTTAGTACACAGAGACTCGCGAGGAGTAATGGGCTTGATTGCCATAAGAGTACAAGCACACGCTTGATATTCATACTGTAGCCATGTACAGCCAATACATTCAATAAAAGACGTTTCATGACACCCACCCTTTCTTAACACTATGAATAGACAATGTGAGAGTCGTGCACAGGATGCAAAAACCCTTCATCAACAGGATTAGTGAAAACGGATTTACGTGTACCATGTGCCAAATAGTATGCAATTGCCTCGCCGATTTTGAGTGTAGGGACCAATTCTTGTACCCACATCCATTGACCATTTGGATTAATCTCTAAAAAGACATACTCGCCCTCTGGAGTAACGATAAGATCAATGGCACCATAGTTCAAACCATAACTCTTGGTTAGCTCCACACAACGTGTGCTAATTTCTTCCGGCAATGTTGCATGTTTATATGGAATGGGGATCTCATAGTGTCGCCAATCAACACGTGTATCAGCATGAGCCTGCGAATGAATTTCAGCCGGAAAGACTTCATCACCTACAACAATAACCCGCAACTCATATTGTTTATCAACATATGCCTGGAACATACAGGGTGCTACTTGAACTGTATCAAGCATATTGAGATAATCTTCTGTGATAGGTGTTGTATATGTTGCAGAAATCTGTGGTAATTCTGTATGTGCCAACGGATCTTGAACATCTCCTTCGATCCATTTGGTATAGTGATCTAGACGTGCTGATATACCAAGCATTGGATCAGACATAACCTTATAGACGATTTGACCTTCACATGTCTCATAAAAAGAGCGCACTCGTTCTGGATCAGAGGTTATCAATGTTTGAGGGATACCAAAGCCCAGATTAACAGCACGTTTTAGTTGTTCGAGTTTATATGATGCTTCACGGATAGCGGCAGGCTGGCTCATCCAATAACAATCCAATGATGACCAGATACCTTTCATAACCGTGTTAATTTCAAGCTTTGCAAATTCACGTTCCTCAAATGACAATGCTCGTGGTAAACGATATGGACGGGGTTTGCGCCACCAGACAGCATCCATTTCCTCTGGTCGTATAACACGCCCATCAAAATGAAATTGGCCATCCAGGGCAGCATTCGATAGTTCGTATGTCAGGACGCCTGCAGTAGGAATATTAGCTGGATGCAATCTAACAGCAGAATGCCCCATTTGGCGTAACAGTTTAAGAACATAATCAGCGTGTGGATCGATCTCTTGTGTGATGATCAAAATGTTTTTTGCAGAGCTCATGGTACCTTCCTTCTTATTTCATATCAGAGTGTAGCAATTGATTGGGGAATAGAGATATCTCGCAAACGAATGATTGCTGCCTCGCGGTGTGTTTATGTCAATAAAGGTGTCCACATCAGAGGCAGCAAATCAATTCATTAAACAAAGTAGTTCTCTTAAGTGTGCTCAAACGTGATCAGGCATCTAAATCTGACTCAAAGTCATACCCTACGTCTGTGCTTCCATCACTACCAACAGATGTTTCAACAGTTGTAGTGGTAGAGATAGTGAAGTCTGGTGATGAACTTGCCTGACTTTCAGTTCCTGCTACCCACAATTGCTCGTTTGTGTCGTAATAACCAGTGATAGTAGCTGGATTCATAACGGTTGTGTTGTTAAATGCAAACAGTGAACTCATGGTCTGTGTCCTTTCTATAGAGTTATACATCTACGGCTGTACATCTAATCCTTAAATGTCCGCATCCACATCGACTTCTACATCCCCGCCACCACCAGGATCACGTGAGACTTTGAAACATCCACAGATCGACGGCCATTCTGGGCTGGTCTCGGCGTGGCTCCCACTCTCGGTGACCCACAACTGTTGTTCTGCATCATAGAACCCCGACATCGTACTAGCTTCCAGCGTGGTGCTGTTGTTAAACGCGAACAGTGAACTCATGGTCTGTGTCCTTTCTTGTGTTTACTTGGGTTACCAATGCGTTCATTACGTTGATTATTGTAGGAGAGATAGTGTTTTATAGAAATAAAGAAAACCCCATAAACTGCTTGGGAATAACCCTACGCAATACGAAATATCCATGATCTTTATTTACCAAACACTCTCCATTAGGTCATACTTTCTATCATAAAAATATTGACAAATAGTTTGCATTAGCATATTCTTATACAGCTAATACAAACTATTTGTCAATATTTTTACGGTAGAAAGTATGCACTAATGGAGAGTGTTTGGTAAATAAATATTATGGGTATTTCGTATTGCGTAGGGTTATTCCTAAGCAGTCTATAGGGTTTTCCCTATTTCTGTAAAACACTATCTCTCCTACAATAATCCTAAACTCTAAACCCCAAACCACCGAACAACCTTCAAGTGCAAAACAGCCGATCAGCATCCAGCGGCGAGCAAAGTCCTAAGCTTTGGCCTGCCCAGCGCGG
>JBCDFA010000370.1:0-7616 GCA_039178835.1 Chloroflexota bacterium | reverse complement strand
GTTAATTTCCAATAGACATCAAATGGAGTATAACAGTGGTCTTGTCATTACTGACTCAACCTCCTCGTCCAAATCGCTTTTCCCATTTCACATAACAAAAAAGCAACAAGCATTGTAACCAGCCCATCCTGTCACTCGTTTTATATAGATAGTACGATTGCATTTTCGTAATTACCAGCTGGATGACCCTGAATTTATACAATCCACCCAAAGGCAAGTAATTCGATAGTAAAGGACGGGAAAATCTATGTTCTTCAATGCTGAAGGGAAAACAGTCACTATTGGCAAGACAGATATGGACTACGTCGTTTTTGGCCAGGGGCAACAACCTTTTGTGATTCTGCCAGGATTAAGCGATGGGCTCAAAACTGTCAGAGGTCAGGCAACAATACTTGCAAGCTACTACAAGCAACTTGCTCGGGATTTTAGAATCTATATTTTTAGCAGAAAAAATGATCTGGAAATTGGTTACACAACCAGAGAGATGTCCAGCGATCAATACACGGCAATGGAGGAATTGGGTATCGATAACGCATATGTTATGGGTGTGTCTCAAGGTGGCATGATTGCACAGTATCTGGCGATTGACTATCCTGATGTTGTTGAAAAACTGGTGATTGGTGTGTCAGTTGCAAGGCAGAATCAAACCATTCAAAGTGTTGTCAGCAACTGGAGGTATATGGCTGAACGCAATGATTATAAATCCCTCATCGTTGATACGATGGAGAAGACGTTTACCGAGAAACACCTCAGGAAATATAGACTCTGGTATCCGATTATCAGCAGGATTGGCAAACCGCGCTCCTTTCACAGGTTTCTCATTCAGGCAGAGGCTTGTATGAGCCATGATGCCTATGGTGAGCTTGATAGGATTGAATGCCCAACATTGGTGATAGGTGGCGACAGCGATAACGTGGTTGGTCGCAATTCATCTGAAGAAATGGCCGAACGAATCAAAGATAGTATACTGGTTGTGTATGAAGGTCTTGGGCATGGGGCCTACGAGGAAACAAAGGATTTTAATCTGCAAGTTGAACGGTTTTTATTGAAACCATCGTTAGAAAGTGCAAACGCTTTGGTCTAAACAGGATGCTATTCCGATGATGTTGTTGTGAGTCTGAAGGTCTAGAGATTTCTTCCATCGTCTTTCAATATATGTTACTGTAAAAGTGATCGTCATATTTGCATATCTACAACCGGAACAGAGTAACCAGATGGGCTATGCGCTTTACATAAAGAGGCTAGAAGACGAACTATCTATCTCGGCGAACGAGTGGCACTCGCTGGTCGACTCCGATCCTTCGCTCCGCATGATTGGAAGAATCGAATGGACCAATCCATTAGGAGAGGTTATTACCTATACCAATCCGCATCTTGCCGAATGGAGCGATGGAGATCGCAGTGTTCCTTTTGATTTCCGATCTGGCAGAGTAGCCGTCAAACCGCTTGATGGCAAAGTACTAGCGAAGATGCTGGAGCTTGCCGAGAAGCTCTCGGCCCAGGTTGTTGGGGACGATGGAGAGTTTTACACTAGAGATGAGACTCACGGTATTGATATTACTTGATTGAATGATTCATAGAATGAGAGGAGCTCCTCGTATGACACTACCACCCACCACCAAGGTTGATGCATTATTTTCCGAATGGGATAGACCAGATTCTCCCGGTTTCGCTGTAGCGATCATCAAAGACGGCGAGATTGTGTACAAACAGGGTTATGGCATAGCCAACTTGGAACACGACATACCAATATCCTCACGTTCTGTCTTTGATATTGGTTCAACATCTAAACAATTTACTGCAGCGTGCGTTGCCTTGCTGGCAAGACAGGGTAAACTTACTCTGGACGATGAGATTCAAGAATATATTTCAGAAATGCCCCGTTATGAGCATCCCATCACCATTCGCCATCTTATTCACCACACAAGTGGTATTCGTGAATACCTCACTCTTATGCATTTGGTTGGTATGCGTTTTGAGAATGAATATTCCGATGATGAAATCATTCACTTGATCGCACGTCAGAAAGAACTTAATTTCACGCCAGGAGACGCATTTCTGTATAGCAACTCAGGATATTTGCTTCTTGCAGAGATCGTGAAGCGTGTTTCTGGAACATCTCTCCGTGCTTTTGCAGATGAGCATATCTTTACACCTCTGGGCATGAAAGCTACCCATTTTCATGATGATTTCACGATGATCGTCAAAGATAGAGCTACAGGTTATGCTCCTAGAGATGAGGAGAGTTTCCAGATTGATGTGTCTCTTTTTGATGTGGTTGGTGATGGGTGTATCTACACCACGGTTGAGGATCTCTATCGCTGGGACCAGAACTTTTACCACAATACATTGGCAGGTCAGGGGCAGGATTTCATCGAAGAAATTATTACACCTGGCGCATTGAACAGCGGCGAGTCGCTTGACTATGCGTTTGGCTTATTTACCGGGCAGTACCGAGGGCTCAAGATGCTTAGTCATGGCGGTGCATGGGCGGGGTACCGCGCAGAGATGCTTCGATTCCCTGAACAGCACTTTTCGGTGATCTGCCTGTCAAATCTGGGGAGCACAAATCCAACCAGACTCGCCAAACAGATCGCAGATATCTACCTAGCCAGTGAGTTTACTGAGCAGAAAAAAGAACGCAAACGAAGCGAAGTGCAATTTGTTACTATCCCATCGACTGAATTGACAGGCAAAGCTGGTTATTATCGCAGTATGGAAACAGGGATCGTGTGTGAACTATTCGTTCAGGACGGGACATTGATGATGGAAGCGTTGGGAATACTGTCTTCGATTGCCCCAACAAGTTCAGATCATTTTGTTGTAGTGGATATTCCATTTCAGGTTGATATCGCATTTGAAAAGCTCAGTTCAGACGAGTCATTCCAAATGTCTGTTTGCATAGAAGGTGGCGAAACGGATGTATATCAACAATTGAATGCGGTTTCTCTCAGTTCTGAACAGCTACAGGATTTTGTAGGCGCGTATCATTGTGAAGAATTAGATACAACCTATCACATTATCGTAGAAGATGGTAAGCTTCTCCTACAGCGAAGAAATGCCCCTCAAGAGACTCTCAAACCAATAACCCAAGAGCTATTGAAGAGCACATATGTCATGTTTCATTTCGTTCGAGACGAGCACAATCAAATCACTGGTTTTACTTTGACAGAACAACGTATCAAGAATCTTCGCTTCACAAAAGATCTCTCAATGTGAGTTTGGTAGGGCCTTGATGCCATAGGTGTTAAAGATAATGTTTTGTAGTCCCTCAGGCACATACAAAATCTCCGTCTTTTGGCGTACTTGATCTGGGTTTCTGAGCATGATAGAGTACAGTCGCACTAGCATAAATATGTAATCAGGAAGGAGAAATACAATGACAACACCGACGTACAATTATGGGCTTCTCACTACTCTGGGTGAGCGCCTGCTGTAAGTGCGCTGGGTGACCAACAAATCCATTGCATGCGGTAACGAACGTCTTGGTTCACTAGCCCATAGCTCATAGTTGAGCGTCGGCTAGGACACGAACGGACTGATACGGATAGACGATAGATCAATGCTTGATAGAAGCTGCTCTATCTGTCTTATCTACTGGCGTTCTCCGCAGCTATATATATGTGAAGTGGCCACAGGTGCATCTCAGCCCTGTGGCTGCTACGTTTTTACGGCCACAGAATCATCCATGGTCGCCGATTTGGGCGGCTGTGAATGTATCGCTGTGGTCGTTTGTTATTTTTTATGTATGTTAAGGAGACTATGTGTGACTTCTCGAATCAAGAAGTTTTTTTCATACTATAAACCCTATCTCGGTTTGCTTGTCGCAGATTTAGCCTGTGCCGTCATCGTATCAGCCATCGTTTTGGTGCTGCCCTTGTGTGCACGGTATATCACTAAGAATATTTTGGAAGGAGGCGCCGCCGATGCCTTGAGCCAGATCTATATCGTTGGCGTGATCATGGTGGTGCTCATTATCATCCATGCGCTCTGCAACATGTTTGTCGACTACCAGGGCCATGTGATGGGCGCACTGATGGAGCGCGATATGCGTGCTGAACTGTTTGAGCATTACCAGAAGCTATCGTTTGGCTTTTATGATGACCGCAAAACCGGCCAGCTAATGAACCATATTACCAACGATACGTTTGCGCTTGGTGAACTATATCATCATGGTCCCGAGGATATCGTTATTTCATTCATCAGATTTTTTGGAACGTTTATGATCCTGTTAACTATCAATGTCCCGCTAACGCTTATCGTCTTTGCATTTTTGCCAATCATGGCGATCTATGCGTTTTACTTCAATCGGAAGATGAATATTGCCCTCAGAATAAGCAAAGATCGCATTGGTGATATTAATGCACAGGTGGAAGATACACTCGCAGGTATCCGAGTCGTTAAATCATTTACCAATGACGAAATGGAAAAAAAGAAGTTTGCCCGTGAAAACCATCGTTTTGTGGAAAGCCGAGGCGCAGGCTATAAAAGTGAGGCGTATCTATCCAACGGTCTCATTGCATTCACCCAACTTTTTACGGTTGTGGTGGTGGTGTTCGGTGGCGCTAGCATTGTACAAGGCACACTGGATCTCGCTGATCTGGTCACCTACCTACTCTACATTGGTCTGCTCATCGAGCCAATCCGCACGGCACTGAACTTCGCCAGACTCTATCAGGAAGGCATCACCGGGTTTGATCGATTTATGGATATCCTTGAAGTAGAGCCAGACATCAAGGACGCACCTAACGCCATTGGCCTGACGCATGTTCAAGGAAACATAACATTTCAGAATGTGAGTTTCAAGTATCGCGAAGACCACGATCATGTCCTTGAAAATCTCTCGCTTACCATCAACGCTGGTGAGTACGTTGCTTTGGTGGGCCCTTCCGGCGTAGGTAAAACGACCCTGTGCTCACTCATCCCACGTTTTTATGAAGTGAGCGAGGGCGCCATACTGATCGACGGCCAGAACATTCGAGATATTCGCTTACACTCCTTGCGGCAAAACATCGGCATTGTTCAGCAGGATGTCTATCTGTTTGCGGGAACCGTCGCAGACAATATTCGCTATGGAAAACGTGACGCTACCGAGGCAGAAATCATCGCAGCAGCGCAACAGGCCAATGCCCACGACTTCATCATGGCATTACCCGATGGCTACGAGACAGATATTGGACAGCGTGGTGTCAAGCTCTCCGGCGGTCAAAAGCAACGATTGAGCATTGCACGCGTATTTCTGAAAAATCCACCTATTCTTATTTTCGATGAAGCCACCAGTTCGCTGGACAACGAGAGTGAAAGGGCCATTCAGGAATCACTCGAAAGACTGGCCTACAACCGCACGACTCTGGTTATCGCGCATCGATTGTCAACGGTGAGAAACGCACAGCGAATTCTGGTACTTAGCGAGCACGGGATTGCTGAACAGGGCACACACGAGACATTGATCGGACAGGGCGGCGACTATGCAAATCTGTACAATATGCAGCTCAGAATATAGTTGTGGTTTGGTCAGTTTACGTACTATTGATGTATCACAAAGAACTGTTGCTATTCTCATGGACCAAAAAAACTTCCCTGACCACCAGTATGGCCAGGGAAGAATTGGACAGAGAGGAGATTGTGTCCTATGGAAAACGTATAATATCAAGTATTATGATTGGATACTGTGAACAGTAATCTTGCGTGATTTGGCAGCTTCACTCTTGGGCACAGTGATCATAAGAATACCGTCGTGTAACTGTGCGCGAATACCATCAGTATCAACAGTAGCTGGGAACTGAATGGCACGACTAAAGGTACCATTACGTTGCTCCTGAACCAAGGGACGTCCCTCAAGCTGACCATATTCAACTTCGCCTTTTACAAAGAGAACGTTGTTATCCCATGTTATCTCAATCTGGTCAACATTCAATCCTGGCGCTACAAGCCGTGCAATGTAATTACTTTCTGTCTCATACAGATCCAGTGGAAAGGCCAATCCTTGGTGAAATCCACTCTGAGCAAAATCAGCATTATACACTTCATTCAATGTGTCGCGTAAGGTTAGCATATCACGCACTGGATTCCAACGAATCATGTTTGTCATTTGTAACCTCCTATGATGTACTGATCTATGTGCTCAAATAGTTAAGCACATGCAGTAGCTCATCAACTTGCGAGGCAGTATAGCATTCGTGTGTTAGATCAACGTTGGTCGCCTATTAGATTTATCCTAACAGTCTGTTGGCGAAGTATTAGAACCATACTAGCCACCCAATCCGTCCAACGACTCATAGCTATCGTGTACTGTCGTGATAGAATGGCAAAACCTGAACAAAGATATTTATTCTGAGAGGAATCCACGTTGATTGATGGGAAATACCCCGAATATGCCGATGCCGCCCTGTACGACGCCGAAAATGTTTGGAATGCCGCCGATACCTTTTACCTCGAGCTAGCCAAGACCATTGGTGGGCCTGTGCTGGATGTCGGGTGTGGCACCGGACGCCTGACTCGTGCAATCGCGGAGGCTGGCCTCTCGGTTGTGGGCACCGATATCACCTCGGAGATGCTGGTCCGCGCCCGCGTTTTGGCCAACCACCTCCCGATCACCTGGGTCGAGGCCGATTGTCGCACCATGGATTTAGGGCAACGCTTCCAGTTCATTCTGATGACGGGGCATGCCTTTCAACATCTGCTCACCGATGCGGATCAGGATGCCTTTCTGTCGCGTGTGGTAGCGCATCTGGAAGATGGCGGGACTCTGGCTTTTGAGACGCGCAATCTGCAAGGGAAGAACTATGGTGCTTCTGCCGACTTCACACGATGGCGCTCCTTCCACGATAAACAGGGGCGTTTCGTGGCCGTCGACGTTGCGTCGACTTTCGATCCAGTGACCGCAATCGATGATGTGCAGGTGCGCCACACGACTGAGGGGATTGACGAGGTACGCATCTCACGCACGAGGCTGCGCTACACTGACGTTGAAGCACTCAACCAGCGACTGGACGCACACGGGTTGACGATAGTGTCGCAGTATGGTGATTGGAAAAGCATGCCCGTGTCGGCGAACAGCCCGGAGATAATCACGATCTGTCGGTATCGTGGAGACTGAAGCATCGCAGGTTGAGTGTTGTAGTTATCATCAGAAACTGTAGCGAGCTTATGGCGTAGTGGTGCACCGTTACCACTGTCTGCAATATATTATGCACGAAGCAAGGGAGGCCACATTGTCCGAGCTACGCACTAATCGCGATCTATATCTGGCCATCGATACACTTACTCGTGCCCATCGATCTGATGGTCGCTCTCTTGAGCACTATCTGCTAGCGTTGCTCCGCACGGCTGAGTCATTTGCAGATGCCGAGACGCTCCCGCTCAGCGATTTCTACAATCTGATCGCACAGGCTTTTGAGATCGAGCCGTGCGCGTTCGATGAAGGTTGGCGTCAGCAATACGCTGAATTACCATATAAATCAGATGACTCTTCGGGATCGCGTGCAACTCTGATCCGGCAAATCGTTGACCTTCGTGAAATGGCAGAAAATGGTGTTTTCGCCAACCAATACCGCTATTTTGGCGTTAACGCTCCACGTGGTTCAAGATGGTACAACTTCGATCCTGTAGGTTAT
>JBCDFA010000369.1:0-7760 GCA_039178835.1 Chloroflexota bacterium | reverse complement strand
CCCTGATTTGCATAAGATTGAACCGCAATGGGCCCATGTGAAACAAGGCGTTCGCGCCAATCAGGAGACAGACGTATCTATCCACCAAAAGCTAGATATGCAACGTGTTCAAATGTCCGAGCCTTAACTGAATTTGCTATATTTGTTGGTTGAGAGACATAACGTATAAATATTAACGTCAATATTGAAAATGCCCGCCGTTGATCTGCTTAACCTGCGCGTTACCCAGCGTCAGGTTTAAGCTCTTGCTCAGCAGGCATCCCTTTCGCGTAGAAGGTCTCGTTGCACTAGTCCGCCGAACGCCTGAATTAAGCCACGTCGCGAAGCGGCGCCGACTTGAATGAATTGCTAGGCGACATGCCCCATTTCCGAGTCAGCGTGTGCGTCGGTAGTGCATGGCACCCGCGCCGCTGCGGAGTGGCTTTGCCGAGATTAATTCGAGCCGTCGTGTGCTGGGCAGACCGCTCTCGTACAGGGTCGGGCCGTGGCCAGCTATCCTGGGGTGGACGAGCAACTTGTACTCGTCGATCAGATCCAGCCGGTCCAACTCGGTCGCAAGCTTGCCACTACCGAGGAGTATGCCGTCCGGGGTCGCGTCCTTGAGCTTCTGTACGCCCGTGTGCAGGTCGTAAGCGATGTGATGGCTGTTAGTCCACGGAAAGTCTTTTCGTGTCGAGGACACCACGTACTTTGGCTTGGCCTCCAGCTTGATCGCCCACTCGCGCATCGCCGGCGGTGCCTCCGCGTCGCCGCGGGCGACCACTGGCCAGTAGCTCTCCATCATCTCGTATGTGACGCGGCCCCACAGCATCGCCCCGCTCTCATCCATGAGGCGGGTGAAGAAAGCGTGTGTCTCGTCGTCGGCAATTCCTTCCTGGTGGTCAACGCAGCTGTCCAGGGTGATATTGATGCTGAAGGTTAAGAGTCCCACTGTGTCCTCCGTTCGAGATACGCCACGAGCCGCTCGCTGTCTGGCCCCAAGGGCACGAGCGCAATTTGCGAGGTACTCACCCTGTGTCACCGAACGACGATAATAGGGAAAACAATCAAATCTTTGCCATGTCTTCCCAACCAACCCAGAAGTTGTTCCGCACCATATAATGTTCGCTGCGAACCAGCACACCCTCCACCTCCATACGATCAACTTCGTTAACGATTACCACGTTTGGTTTGGTCTTAAAGCGATCAATGTATGCGGCTACCGCCTCTTCGATCTTTGCGCTGGTGCTTTTTTTGGGTGTATCATCAAACCATCCGAGATACATCATAGGCCCCCTATATCTATATGCCATGTTCCAACATGGAGATTTTGAAACAATGTGTAGCGTTCACCATGGTGACAGGTGACTCGGAAATAACGACGAGGAGCACCTCCCCAGCGTGGGCCGTTGTCCCAGGCGTAAATGACCGACCGGACACGACATATGTTTCCACGCCACCGAAATATCTGTGGGGAGAAGTTGAATCGTTGTTCGAGCACCTCTATCGGTTCAGGGGCAATAAACAGAGTTTTGAAAAGAGACCACAAGTAGTTGGGCAATTGCCCAGGTGTTGTGACATAGACACGTGACCGTATCATGGTGATTGCTCCCTGATGGTAGAGTGTGGCGAACTCATCACAGTATATCAGAACAATTGTTCTAAGTCAAGCCTTGCCCAACGCTCTATCACGTGCTATGCTTAGTGTAGTAAACAATAAAGCTACGACGATAGCCTAGGGCATGGTCAAGGACATAAACAACGAACGCCTGTGTACTCCAACGATCACTGTAGTGTGTTCAATGTTTTAACCGACTCCACTATGCCTGTAGTCCTATGATATTCACGTTCCAAATGGCTATCGCATCCTCTCATACACGTAAGAAATGAAGTAATGTAAAGGCTGAGTTATGGCAGGCCAATCAACAACAGCAGGTGGGGTACCTATTGATGAGCTTTATAGCGAGCAAAAAAGGTTATCAGGTGACCTCAAAAGTGTCCGAGAGATCGTTAGCGATCTGGCATGGGAACTTGAAGACATGGAACGACGGTTGACAGAGTTGCAGAAATCTAACCAGGATACGTATGCATCGCATGTTGAAGCAGAGATTAGACATATCATAATCAATCGTTCGCATGTGGAAGAACAGACTATCAAGTATATGCTGCGTGTTGATCAACTTACCGAACAGTATCAGGAGATTGATCGGCTGTTGCAAACCAAGAGCACAGAATAGTATCAGAGTACTTCTACTCACCTCAAGGTGGAGATCGTCCACTATACGCTTGTGTGCGTGCGACTAAGCTAAATCACAACATCTATTCCTCTAGTATATGATCACCACTCTTGCCACCACGTTTCTGTGCGACACGAATATCACCAATTCGCATCCCACGATCAATGGCCTTGCACATATCATAGAGGGTGAGGGCAGTAACACTTACAGCTGTCAGTGCCTCCATTTCAACCCCAGTTTTTCCGGTTGTACGAACTGCCGCTTCGATCAGGACCGCATCATCTGCAGTGTTTATTTGCAACGTGACACCGACGTGGGTCAACATTAGCGGGTGGCACAGAGGGATGAGTTCCGATGTACGTTTAGCTGCCATAATTCCGGCAATACGGGCAGTGGCTAACACATCACCTTTGGGCATGTTGCCTTGCTGTACGAGTTGCAATGTTGTCGGCTGCATGTACACCGCGCCACGTGCAATAGCCTCACGGGATGTGTCATCTTTGTTTCCTACATCAACCATGTGTGCGTTGCCCTGATTATCAAGATGGGTCAATTGGCTCATAACTGCTCCTAAAGTGTAGTCGTGCCTATCAAATTCCACCACTCATTACATTACAATCCTGTCATACCTCACCATATCTCTCTCATGATATCCGAATATGGTTCAAAAAGGCCGTAAGGATTGTTTTGAAATTTCTTCCGAAACTATTTACCTTTACCAATCCATTGGAAAGTATAACAGAGAGGTCCTTATACATACGCTATTCCTAACATCATTTTATAACGTATTGGCTATTTATACCCGCAGTTGTTAAAACGATTTCATGTCGTAGCTCATTTGACACACAAATATGGCTGGAAAACGCATATTTCTCTCAAAAAACCTTGAAAACTCATCCTCAGTGGTGTATAATCGCCATCGAGTGGGGAAAAGTGGGGGAAAGTGGGGAAAACTATAGAACCAATGTTCTAAAACAAGGCAAATGAGCGAAAGCGTGCGCGAAAATGTTTTTAGGTGAATACGAACATAGCCTGGATGACAAGGGAAGATTAGCTGTCCCTGCGCGCTTTCGTGAGATATTAGGGGAGCGAGTCTTCATCACGCGTGGGTTTGATCGTTGCTTGATGGGTTTCACCCACGAAAAATGGGAACAACTCGCCCAGCAAGTTAGTGAGCTTGCGATTGGTCAGACACAGGCACGCAATCTTCGTCGGCTCCTCTTCGCCAGTGCAGCCGAAACAACGCTTGATCGCCAGGGACGCATTCTGGTCCCACAAGCCTTACGTGAGTATGCAGGGCTGGCCGAACAGGTGGTGATCGCAGGACTCAACACCTATTTTGAGATATGGTCTGGTAATCGCTGGAATGCAGTGATGGAAGAGATTGACGAACAGGGCAGTGAGTTGGCTGAACAATTGGCAGCTTTGGGAGTTTAAGACAGAGGTGCTGGATATAAGTTATGTATACAGCAACAGGTATGTAAGCACACCCAGAATGTCTTGCCCGTCAAGGAGAAGTCTTTTGCCATTTCATCTCATAGAAAAGGTACAAAGAATGGATCATGAAGACGACGAAGTTGTCCCGTCTTCAAGCTTCCGACATACGCCTGTGTTGCTTTCAGAAGTTGTCAGTGGGGTGGTGCAACGTGCAGATGGGCAATACATTGATGCCACACTTGGCGGTGGTGGCCACGCTTTCGCCATTCTTGCGGCAAGCACACCAAATGGACGCCTCTTGGGCGTTGATGCCGATCCAGCGGCAATTGCTGCTGCCAGAGCACGGCTGGAACCGTATGCGGATCGTACTGTGTTTGTCCACGACAATTTTTGTCATTTACAACAGATTGCAACATATACAGGTTTCACTGCTGTGGATGGTATCGTGCTTGATCTGGGGGTGTCATCGTATCAACTTGATACACCTGAACGTGGCTTTTCGTTTCTTAACGACGGGCCACTGGATATGCGACTTGATCCGACGCAGGGTGAAACGGCTGCAGACTTGGTTCATGAACTTGATGAGGAAACACTGGCCAACCTTATCTATCGTTATGGTGAAGAACGAGCTTCACGGCGTATTGCACGCTTTATTGTTGAAGCACGACAGAAGTGTGCTATTACGACAACAAGTGTTTTAGCCGATATTGTCGTGCGTGCACTTGGTGGGCGCCGGGGCAAGATTCATCCGGCAACACGTACATTCCAGGCGCTACGGATCGCGGTCAACCACGAGATGGACTATCTCGATCTGGTTTTGCCACAAGCGGTTGCGTTGTTGTCACCCGGTGGTCGATTGGCTGTAATCTCATTTCATTCGTTGGAAGATCGTATTGTGAAGTTTTTCTTTCGCCAACAGGCTGGGCAGGGGTCGCAGGAAGAACGCCTGGAAGAGCCAACGCTTCAGACTGTGAACAAAAAACCGATTACTGTCGGTGATGAAGAGTATCGTTCAAATCCACGAAGCCGTAGTGCCAAACTACGGGTCGCTGAAAAAGTATAGAGCTTTGCTGTTACTGGTGCTTGATTACGTTATTGGTACGATATAAGAGGATATCCTATGGCTGTCAACATTCGAGAACTTTTTCCACTTCGACAGGCAAAGGCACAACGCCTTCAGATGCCACGCTACCTCAAACTTGATGGTGGCCGTTACCTTATTGCTGCAGCATTGGTGCTTTCCTTTATGAGCATGCTAACTCTGGGGCAAACGGGACGATTGGCATCAAAGGGATATACAATTTCCCAGCTCCAGAGTCAACAGACGGTGTTGTTGCGGCAGCGTAGTTCGCTCCAGATGAATCTTTCTGAGCACCAATCGCTGGACAGTGTAAAACAGCGTGCACAAGAACTGGGGATGCGACCAGTCGCACCTGAGCAGATTCGTTATGTGACGATTGAGCCAGACGGTACCAATATCGGGCCAAATACCAATGAGCCTGAGCAGACAGTGGGTACGGATGCAGTACCACCAGATACGCTTGAAGCCCCACGACTTTCGGTCAATGAATAAACGTGAGTTGTATCAGTTCATTAGCTAGTAATCACGGTGTAACATTTGTATGGCAGCACGTACCGCAGAACCAACCTATTCCGTAACAATTAGTCGCTGGCGTGTCAACGCGATGTTATTTGTTGCTGCCATAGTGGTAGTTCTTATTATTCTGCAACTTGGTAATTTGCAGATCGCCCAGCACGAAGAACTTTCTACACGTGCCGCACAAGAGATCGATTACACGCGGGTTATTCAACCAAGCCGTGGGGTGATTCGGGATCGGATGGGCAATGTGCTAGCGCTTGATGTGGAGCGTGAAAGTTTATTTGTGATACCAGGATTGATTGATCCTGAAGAGGCACCCAAACTAGCGTTAACACTCTCTAGCCTATTAGGCGATCCGGCACCTGATATTCTTGCAAAGTTAGAGAATAAGGAGCTTTATTGGCTTCCTATCAAACGCTGGTTGGAACCAGAGACGGCTGAGGCTATCGCAAATCTGGAGCAGCAGGGACTTGTGTTGCAGTATGAGCCACGCCGATTTTATCCACAGCATGAATATAGTGCCCATGTTGTTGGTGCCGTTAATCTTGAGGGCTTTGGGGTAAGTGGTGTTGAGGCATTCTATGATACGCAACTCAAAGGCATTACTGGTACTATTAAGGCTGAGTGGGATCGTGCTGGCAATCCTATCTGGATCAGACAGCCGGAGACACAGCCTGCGAATGACGGTGTTGATCTTGAGCTTACGCTTGACCCTCTTGTCCAGCACGTGGTGGAAACAGAACTAAAGGCTGCTGTTGAGAAACATAGCGCTGCCAGTGGTACGGTTATTGTGATGGAGCCCAAGACAGGCGCGATTCGGGGTATGGCGAGCTATCCAACCTTCGATCCAAATCATTACTACAAGTATGAATCCGATCTGTACAATATCAATCCAGCAGTGAGCCGTTTGTACGAACCTGGGTCGACATTCAAACTCGTTACCGTTGCCGCCGGACTGCAATCGCGTGCCTTCGATGCTGATATGCAGGTCAATGATACTGGTGTGATGGAACGGTATGGGTTTATGCTCAAAAACTGGAACAGCTTTGGCCACGGCATGATTGACCCTGATCGTGTATTGTATCACTCCAGTAATATTGGTGCGCTTCTGCTCAATGAGAAGACGGGGGCAGAGGATTTTTATGAGATTGTACAGGAGTTTGGGTATGGCCAACCGACAGGTGTTGACATTGCGGGCGAAGGTACAGGCATTGTCAATAATCACAACTCGACTGGTTGGAGTCCCATCGTACTGGACACGAACTCCTATGGTCAGGGGATTGCCGTGACACCATTGCAACAGGTACGTATGGTAGCTGCTATTGGCAATGATGGCAAAGCAATGCGGCCCTATATTGTGCAAAAGCGTTGCCGCGACGACGTATGTGAAAGCACGCAACCCGAGGTGGTGGGTGAACCAATTGAGCCGGCAGTCGCATGGACCGTCCGTCGCATGATGATCAACGCAGCAAATAGCTATGCAGGGCAGGTGGTGTGGGGGCCTCGTACTGGCGATTATAGCGATACGTGGATGGTACCGGGCTATGAAGTTGGGGCCAAAACCGGTACGTCAGACATCTCTGCAGGTGAGGCAGGCTATACGGGGCAGATCATCGGTTCAGTCGTTGGGCTGGCACCCTCTGAGGATGCTCGTTTTGCCATCCTGGTGATGATCGACCGGCCACAGGACGATGCATATGGCGTCATCTCCGCAGTACCTGTCTTTCAGGCTATTGCCGAGCAGTTACTGCGATACGAGCGCATTACGCCAGATCAGGACATGGTCGGTCCTGGTCAAGTAATAGGGGCTGTGACACAACCCTGAGCCGTGTTTTGCTCACGCTGATTGTGTTTCACGTTTTGTAGCACCTATGCTACAATGCCGCCGCAGCAGGTATTTTTCGTAGGAGGCGGCATTGTTTAGCCTGGAAGAATTATTAGTTGGCGTGCAAGCGGAAGCAACCCGGCAAACACCGATACTTCCGTCGCAGTTGCAACAAGTGATGTTTACTGACTCCGCGATTGACTCGCGTGAAGTTACTGCCAACTCACTCTTTGTTGCATTGCCAGGTGCACGAGTTGATGGACATTCATTCGTGGCTGATGCCGTAGCAAACGGCGCTCGTGGTGCCTTGGTAAACCGCGAGAAAATCGAGGGTATGACGTTGGAACGACCCTGGGTACGGGTTGAACCAGATGGTCAAGGGCTGGAACAGGTGACACCGGAAACAGTGCTCCTGATCGCCGTTGAGAACCCACTGGATTCATTCCATCGCCTCGCAGCCTACCATCGCGGATTGTTCGCGCCAACGGTGATTGGTATTACCGGAAGTGTGGGCAAGACTTCCACTAAGGAAGTCACAGCGGCAGTTTTGAAACGTCGCTACCGCACCTTAAAAAATCCAAGAAGTTATAACAACGAGTCCACGTTGCCCATCGTGCTCTTGCAGCTCACCGGCAACCATGAGGTTGCTGTGCTGGAGATGGGCTGCTACGGGCCGGGTGAT
>JBCDFA010000368.1:0-7771 GCA_039178835.1 Chloroflexota bacterium | reverse complement strand
CGAAAAACCGTATCTGTATACTTAAACATGAGAAGTAAAAAATGCTTGGTTTGAAAAAATCTTTTGTTGCTGTCTTGTCAGTTTTGGCCGGTACTTCGATCTTACTTGGCACATCTGTGTTCACGAGTGTATCAATCTTCTTTTGGGGGCTAGGATTTTTCCTTTTCACTATGGCATTGATTTTGGCACTGAACGAAAGATGGGAAATCTCATACTCGCGAGCTATTCTCTATGTTGTTCTTGGTTTGGTGGCTTACAATTTTATGTTTTTCATGATACTTCAAATTACGTAATAATGAGATTATGCATATAGTTCATATAGGTACTGTACCAAATTGATAAAAAGGGACTATTACATTGTAGACGTTTCCGCATCCTCCGCCCTTGGCTGCACCTGTTGAGCGATAGTCTCGCCGTGTTGCTCTTCTGCAAGACGTAGTTCATAGTTCTTCTGGAGATTCAACCACAGATTAGGTCCGGTACCGAACCAGCGCCCAAGGCGTAGTGCTGTATCGGCAGTAATCGCACGCTTGCCCGCAAGGATCTGCGAAATGCGGTTGGGTGGTACATCCAATGCACGTGCAACTTCCGCTGCACTGAGATGCAACATATCTATTTCGTCAGCAAGGATCTCTCCCGGATGAATTGCTGGTCGAGCCATATCTGTAATTCCCCTATCAATGATAGTCAGTGAATGGTCGTTGGGTGTAACATCCCACAACATACGCGGTACGTCAAGCGTCATTTTGGCTCCTTGGCTGCACCTATCGTGCCATAATCTCCTCATACTGCTCCTCTCTCGATGACCTGCAACAATCTTAGCACAAATAAACGGGTAGCCACCGTATTTTGTAACTTCTGCCATTTGTTAAACGTTGTTTAAGTATCATAGAATGACGTGGCTGCCCATGGATGGCCTGCACAACAGCTACGATTATTGTCGATACGAAAGTGCAACCTGGTATATTAAAGGATTAATAATATACCTTTGTTTTTGTGTTAATATGGCGCCTTAATCACGAAAAACGTAGATGAAAGCGGTGAAATAACGTGTCTCAACCCTATCGCCTACGGCGTCGGATCATAGATTTTGCAGTGTGTTTGACACTCTGTGGTATGACTCTTGCCTTCTGTTTCTTTGTCGCACACGTCCCTCGTAGTGCTACCATAACCATGGACTCTCGACCTTTTGTAATCCCTCTCACAAATTTTCAGGGAGTTGAGGAGTTCCCTGACCAAGACCGTGTAGGGAGCTACCGTTGGTCAGGTGGAGAAAGTAGCATAAGCCTGCCCAACCCTGGTGGTCCGATAACCGTTGGCTTTATCATGGCAGGCGGTCCTGGGCGCACGGTGCCAGTACGGTTGTATACTCAGGATGCTGCCTATGAGTTGATCGTCACACCTGAACCACGTACGTACACCTTTGTAATATCAGCCACCTGGGAAGAACGTTTGTCTGTAACAATGACTGCCCCAACCTTTGAAGAGCGGTATCGTCGGCTTGGGGTGGTGGTCAGTGATATTCAAGTTGATGGTGGGCATACTGTCCCTGGTTTTATGGTTGCTGCCTTGCTCGCTACGGTCCTTGGTTGTTACACCCTACCACGGCAGATAGGTGTACGAATACGGTGGTCTATTGTCATTGTTGGCTTGATTGTATGCTTCCTGATGGTGTGGCAGCTTTCGCCTCTCTGGTACTATGCTTTGCTTGTACCACTACTCTGGTTTGTGGTGGGGATGAATTTTGTGGTTGGATTATTTCATCATCTGCACACTCAGTCGGAGAGGGCCGCTATCCCGACAGTCACACGGTCGCGGGAGCGTATCTTCATTACGAGCTTTGGTATGCTTGTGGCGGTGAATGTGTCCATCTTTATCGCGCTCTATCTGCTTTTCCCCAATATACGGTACTTGTTATTCTTTGAAGACCAGTTAATTGAAAGTATTGCGGCCATGTTGCTTCTGGGAGTTTGCCTCTCTGGAATGGTAGTGATGGCGAGTTTCTGGTCGATAGCCATTCAGCGTATTATCGCAGGCATATTTGTGCTGGCCAGTCTGGTAGGTTTTTTGGACGAGGTGAGCTACGGACAACGTTTCTTCGGTTTTCCCACCTGGTATGTGTATGGCAAACCTGTCGATGGAGTTCACGATATTCTAGATATCTCGCGAGTGATGCCAGCATCTGACCAGATGTGGTTTTTTCTGTTGATGGCGGTTATGGCTCTGATCGTATCGGTGATATTGTGGAAGACGTATGCGTACTGGTCTCATATGGTGTCATTTATGCGTACCCGTGACGGCAAACTCATGGGGTTATTCTTGTTGATATCGCTTGTGTGTGTGATATTATCAACCACGATAGATTATCTTCGGTTGCAATCTGGATGGTTTCCGTTTGCGGAAGAATTACTCGAAATGAATGTTGCACTGGCGCTGCTTTTTGCGCTTTTCTCAGTAGCACTTCCGCGTCGTGTATCATAGAATGCAATCCAGATTTTGATGATACTACACTTTGGGAGACACCATGAGATTATTACTTATCCGTCATGGAGAGACGGAATGGAACGCAACGTTACGTTACCAGGGACACTGTGCGGTACCGCTGAACGAACGAGGACGAGATCAGGCACGTATTGCAGGCGAACGGTTGGCACGGTACGGCGCGACAGCACTCTATGCCAGTGATATTGTGCGTGCTGCTGAGACGGCTACCATTATCGGTACTGCCATACATTGTGTTCCGCAGACTATGCCCAACTTGCGTGAGATAGACGTTGGTCAATGGGAAGGGCTGACCCCTGAAGAACTCTACCGCCGTTACCCCGACCACATGCGTGAATTCGAGCGTGACCCAGCCCGTACCGTTCGACTTGGCGGTGAGTCCTATGCCCAGCTTCAGGATCGCGCACTCAAAGCACTTGAGACTATACAGTCAGCCCATAGCAGTGATGAGACCATTGTGGCCGTTTCCCATGGTGGGACGATTCGCGCTTTGCTTTGCCATGTCATTGGTCTCGATCTCGTTTATTTTGGGCGTATGTGGCTCGACAATGGGTCCATTACCGAGTTGCGTTATGGCACGCATGGCTGGCGGCTTCTGCGCCTCAATGATGCAGCACATCTTGAAGGAACAGACTTTGCGCGTGGCGAGTAGCCTGAATTGTTAGTTTGCCACCTCAAATAAAGAGATGTTTATTTATATGATAAGGTAACCTGTCTACGCGTTTTATCGCTTTGGGTTGCCTTATTGACACGTTCTGGAAAGCGCGGTATAGTACGCTCATCCGAATGCTGTCAAAGGATGGGAACTCTCCCATCATGGTAACATGTAATAACTGAGAGTAACTTCAATGGAACATATGGGATGGATTGTGTAACGGCGGTATTGCTAGAACCAGGGCGTTGGTCTAAAGCATGGGCTGCCGTTCCATTCTGTTTGTTGCTATTGCCCATAGTGACTCTCAGTCGATACACCAAATGCCTGAAGATACCAGGCTATTGTGATGAACATGAAAAAGTATAATGACCAAGGAGGGGCCAGAATGGCAAAGAAATGGGTCTACCTCTTCGATGAAGGGGACGCCAGTCAACGGATACTCTTAGGTGGTAAGGGTGCCGGTATGGCTGAAATGACACGTACGGGCGTACCAGTTCCGCCAGGATTCACTATCTCAACCGAAGCCTGTAACACCTTTTATGAAGATAACAAACAGTTTCCTGAGGGATTGTGGGACCAAACTTTAGCGGCAATGAAGGATATCGAAAGTAAAACGGGCAAGAAGTTCGGTGATGCCGCCAATCCGCTGCTGGTTTCCGTACGTTCTGGTGCACAGTTCTCGATGCCAGGTATGATGGACACCGTCCTCAATCTTGGCTTGAACAAGCAGACCCTTGAAGGCATGGCCAAGCTGACAGACAATCCACGCTTTGCACAAGATGCATACCGCCGCTTTATCCAATTATTCGGCAAAATCGTTCTGGGTGTGGATGGTGAGAAGTTTGAGCATGTGTTGAATGTTGCGAAGGGCGATACTCGGCAGGATACCGATCTTTCCACCGAGGAGTTGGCCAAGATTTCCGAAGAGTTTAAGGCCATCATCAAAAAAGATGCTGGTGTAGACTTCCCCGAAGATCCTTACGAGCAACTCAAGATGGCGATTAGTGCCGTATTCAATTCCTGGATGGGACGACGTGCGGTAGACTATCGGCGCATCAATAAAATTTCCGACAGTCTTGGAACGGCTGTCAATGTGCAGTCCATGGTCTTCGGGAACATGGGCAATGATAGCGCAACAGGTGTTGCATTTACCCGTAACCCTGCCAACGGCGATATCCATATTTACGGTGAGTACCTTGTGAATGCACAGGGTGAGGATGTGGTTGCTGGTGTTCGTACGCCACTGCCAATTGCTGAACTGGCGAAAGAAATGCCCGAAGTGTACAAGCAGTTCGAGCAGATCGCCAAACAGCTCGAAGCTCATTACAAAGATGTGCAGGATGTTGAGTTTACCGTCGAAAAAGGGAAGCTCTGGATGTTGCAAACGCGTACTGGTAAGCGTACCGGTGCCGCTGCTGTTAAGATTGCTGTTGATCTCGTGAATGAGGGCGTCATTGATGAGAAGACCGCAGTTCAGCGCGTTGATCCGTTTGCACTCGATCAGTTACTGCACCCTATGGTTGATGAAAAAGCCAAAAATGCGTCTCGTGATGCAGGTAACTACCTCACCACTGGCTTGCCTGCTTCTCCAGGTGCCGCCACTGGGAAAGTTGTGTTCGACCCAGACGAAGCCGAAGTACTTGGTCAGAAGGGTGAGAAAGTTATTCTGGTTCGTACCGAAACGGCCCCGGAAGACTTCCACGGCATGGTGGCTGCACAGGCCATTCTCACTGCTCGTGGTGGTATGACCTCACACGCAGCGGTGGTTGCACGTGGTATGGGCAAGCCCTGTGTTGCTGGTGCTGGTGATCTAAAGATCGATTATGCCGCGAAACAGGTAACGGTCAGTGGCAAACAAATCAAGCATGGTGATTTTCTCACACTTGATGGCAGCACCGGTGAGGTATTCTCTGGCCAGATGCCAACCGTTGAGCCTACTCTGACTGGTGATTTTGCAACCTTTATGAGCTGGGTTGATAAGCATCGCACCATGGGTGTTCGCACCAACGCGGATACCCCACATGACGCGCAGGTTGCCCGTGAGTTTGGTGCTGAGGGCATTGGCCTGTGCCGCACCGAGCACATGTTCTTCGAAGGTGACCGAATTGATGCCGTCCGCGAAATGATTGTGGCGGAGACCGAGGAAGGGCGCCGTGCTGCACTCGCCAAGATTGAGCCATACCAACAGGGCGACTTTGAAGGCATCTTCGAGGCGATGGATGGCATGCCCGTCACCATTCGTACACTCGATCCACCCTTGCACGAATTCCTGCCACACGGTAGTGCCGAGATCGATGCTCTGGCGAAAAAGATGGGGATTGATGCCGGTGAGTTGCACTCGACCATCGAAAGCTTGCGCGAAGCCAACCCCATGCTTGGGTTCCGTGGCTGCCGCCTCGGTCTCATCTACCCAGAAATCACCGAGATGCAGGCACGCGCTATCTTCAAGGCAGCCGTAGCTTGTCAGAAGCGTGGTATCAAGGTGCTACCCGAAGTCATGATCCCGCTTGTGACCGATGTCAACGAGCTACGTGGCCAGGCTGAAGTTGTGCGGAATGCAGCCAAGCAGATCTCAGAAGAGACTGGCCAGCAATTTGACTATCTTGTTGGTACCATGATTGAGTTGCCACGTGCAGCCCTCACCGCTAACAAGATCGCCGAAGTGGCTGAGTTCTTCTCATTTGGTACAAATGACCTCACCCAAACGACCTTTGGTATGAGCCGTGACGACTCTGGGCGTTTCTTGCCGCTCTATGTTGAACGCAAGGTGTTGTCCGACGATCCATTCCAGGCTATTGACCAGGAAGGCGTTGGTCAGCTTGTCCAGATTGGTACCGAACGTGGTCGCACCACTCGCAGCGATATCAAAGTCGGTATCTGTGGTGAGCACGGTGGTGAGCCAAGCAGTGTCATCTTCTGCCACCAGATCGGCCTCAACTACGTGTCGTGTAGTCCATTCCGTGTTCCGATTGCTCGTCTGGCAGCCGCCCAGGCAGCGCTCGGTGATGCTCGACGCGACAAGTAAATTTGTTCATCACGAACACGAGTTTTACAACGGTCAGGGGTTACCTCTGGCCGTTGTTTGCCCCAAGAAGAGGTGAACGATGCAGCTTGATCTTCCTGTTCCAAGTTCTGGATCACAAGTGACAGGTGACTGGCTTCAGGCTGCCCTCACCCACAATGCTCCAATCACGTCGCTGAGTTATGAGCGTATTGGGGAAGGCTATGGCCTTGCCAGTGAGATTTTTCGCTATCGATGGGATGGTAATGGTGCCCCTCAATCTGTCGTTGTCAAGCTCTGGGACACTGAGCAATGGGGTATCAGGGAATTCCAGTTCTATCAAACTTTTGGGGAACAAACGGGTATTCGTACACCTGCATGTCTCTATTCTGCAGTTGACACCAGGAACCAAAGAGCGGTGTTCGTGCTTGAAGATCTCGGTTCTGTGGTGCAGGGCGATTGTCTGCACCAAATTGATCGTGAGCAGGCTGAAACAGTAGCACAGGGTTTAGCTCAATTTCATGCGAGGTGGCTGGCGAATGCAGAACTGTTCCAGGCTGACTGGCTTCCCTCAATTGCTGTTTGGCAGCGTGATGCTGAGTGGTTTACCTCTCGTCGTGCTCGGTTTCTTGAGCGATTTGGCAAACAGGTCGATGGGTCTGCCCGTGTGTTGCTCGATGCCATTGAGTTGGCACCACCTATCGTCAACGCACGTCTGGCGAACGCTCCTCACACCTTGCTCCATGGCGATTTGCACCTCGACAATATGGTTTTTGAGCAAGACACCACACCAGTGCTGTTGGACTGGGCGTGCTGTGCACAAGGCCCATTGGTCATCGATCTGGTCGAATTGCTGTTTGGGATGATTCATATAAAAGATAGTAATCACATCCTTCAGATATACCTCGACACGTTTGATCAGTGTGGGAAACCGCTCGAACGCTCCATCGTACATCATCAGTTAGGTGGCGCCATTCTTCGCAAATTTGTAGCATCCACGTGTGGTATGGCCCGCTGGCAACCTGCATTGCCGCGCGAGGAGGCGACCATCCACACAACGATCCAGCGCGCAACACAAGCTGTCGAGTATTGGTACGAGCAGGACCCAGGGTTATTTGCATTCCTGCCATAGCGTTTGGTGCACTATATGATTTCTGGCTGTACTCTAGTCATTTCCAGGAGTGATAATTGGCCAGTGCCATAGCAAACGCGATACAGGCTGATGCACCGACGACAAAACGGGCTACATTCAGTTTGAACCACTGCATACGTTCACGTTCCCAATCACTAACTACTTGTTCTGCGCTCCACGACATAATCTTGTCATACCACGGCTCATTCCCAAACCGCGATACTAGAATTGGCCCGACGACGAACAGCACTAATCCAAGCACCATCCAGATAAATACCGAACCACTCACAGAGTCTCTCAATAGGAATAAGGCCAGACCTGCCGAGCCAACCGGAAGAAGCAATAGTATCCAGATGATTGGCGCTGTTCGTCCTGCGACGATGATGCCCTGCATGATCCGTGTGTAGGTAGCGTAATCGAGTTGGTTCAACACGCGCTGAATGACGCCAAGCATTGCTGCGATAATTCCCACAAACAAACT
>JBCDFA010000367.1:0-7782 GCA_039178835.1 Chloroflexota bacterium | reverse complement strand
TCGGCTACCTCACGGTGATCGGCCAGGAGACCATCAACCTTGATGCGTATCGCAATGTCCTGATTGGCCCATCGGTTGCCGCCAGTGAGTTCTGGCCCGCGCTGGGCTTTTCGCTGTGGGTGAGCGCAGCCTCGACCATCATCTCCGCGATCGGCGCACTACTGCTCACGCTGCTGCCGAATCGTCGGCAGCGTGGTGGGAAAACGAGTCTGCTCGCCCTCAACCTGAATCTGGCCTTTCCACATCTGGTCTGGGCCATCGGACTGAGCCTGTTGCTGGCGCAAAGCGGATTGATCGCACGAGTGGCAGCGCTCTTTGGCCTGATCGATACACCCGCAGATTTTCCCGTCCTCATACGTGATCGGTACGGCATTGGCATTATTCTGAACTATGTGATGAAAGAACTCCCCTTTCTTGCACTGATCGTGCTGGCCATTCTGCGCTCGCAACCAGAGGGGTATGATCTGGTCGCCGAAAACCTGGGGGCGTCGCGCTGGCAACGTGTGCGTTATGTCACTCTGCCGCTGGTGATGCCGGGACTGATCGCCGGTTCCCTGCTGGTGTTTGCCTTTGTGTTTGGAGCCTACGAAGTGCCTGCGGTACTAGGGGTGCGCTTCCCGCGTATGCTCTCGGTGCTGTCACTGGAGTTTTTCCTCAATCCCGACCTACGAAGCCGCGCCGAAGGTATGGCCATCAGCGTGATCATGGCGCTGGTCGTGCTTACCGTCGCCGGAACCGCTCAATACATCAGCGCACGCCGCCGGACAGCGTGAGGAGACCAACATGAACGCATCACTCTCACAATCAGTCTCACGTAGCGCGGCACTCATTTTGCGCGTGACACTCTACATTTTACTATTGGCTCCTATTGTTATCTTTTTATTACATGCCTTTTCAACACGCTGGTTCTTCCCACAAGTGATTCCGACCGAATGGACGATTGAGCCATTTCTCCGCCAGATCGACAACCCACGCATACGGACGGCTCTCGCCGAAAGCTTGTGGATTGCAATCCTGGCAAGTGGGCTTTCTATCATCGTGGGGTATCCGGCAGCACGAACGTTGGGCACCTACAACTTCCGGGGCAAAAGCTTTATTCTCCTCTTCCTGTTCCTGCCGACCGTCGTTCCGCCGATTGTCACCGGTCTCGGGCTCAACATCCTGTTCCTGCGGATCGGTCTGGCCGGAACCACACTTGGTGTCGTGCTGGTGCATCTCATTCCGGTGCTGCCCTACGCTGTGTTTACGCTCTCCAGCGTGTTCTCGCGCTACGACCCAAACTATGAGCATCAGGCGATGGTGCTAGGCGCCGGGCGCTGGCGCATCTTTTGGACCATAACGCTCCCGTTGATCTTTCCCGGCGTGGTGGTTGCCACACTCTTTGCCTTTCTGATCTCGTGGAGCCAATATATTCTGACGTTTCTCATCGGTGGTGGGCAGGTCATCACGCTACCGATTCTGCTGTTCTCAACCATCTCTGGCGGCAATCCGACAACGATTGCAATCCTATCGCTCATCTTTATTGCGCCGCCGATTATCGTTATTATTGCCGTTTCACGTTATCTGACCAGTGAGGATTTCCTCAGCCAAACAGGACGCTTATGACACGTATTGTCTTAGATCGTTTAACCAAAACCTATGCCCGTGGTACCGATCCGGTCATCCAGAACCTCTCGCTGTCGGTACAGCCCGGCGAACTGATTGCGCTGCTGGGTGCTTCGGGCAGTGGCAAATCGACCATTCTCAAGTTGATTGCCGGTATAGAAACCCCTGAATCAGGTGATATTCGCTTTGATGACCAGAGCATTCTCGGCATCCCAGCCAATCGTCGCAATGCCGTGATGATGTTCCAGAAGGCATATCTCTTCCCATTTATGTCCGTCGCCGACAATATCGGTTTTGGGCTGAAAGTACAACATGCCAGCAAGCAAACTATTCAAAGCGAAGTCACGCGGATGCTTGAAGTCGTCGAACTGCCCGGCAAAGAGCGTCGGCTGCCCTCGCAACTTTCAGGTGGCGAACAACAGCGGATCGCCCTGGCGCGGGCACTCGTGACACGACCACGTGTGTTAATGCTCGACGAGCCATTGAGCAGCCTCGACACCGAAGTACGCCTGACGCTTCAGGAGTCGATCCGGCGTATCCAGCGTGAATTGAACGTCACTACACTACTAGTCACTCACGATCTGAGCGAGGCCGTGGCGATGTCGGATCGGATTGCGCTGCTCCAGCATGGCGAGATTGTCGCCTTTGACCGGCCAGAATCGTTGTTTCAGCGGCCATCCACACGTGCAGCAGCACGATTTGTCGGGGTTTCCGTTTTTCTGGAAGGGCAACTCGAAGGGCGTTGTTTGCACACCGAACTGGGATCGCTCAATGTGTCCACCACCGCACAGGGGACACGGCCAGCCACCTTTGCCATCCGCCCGGAAAACTTGCGTCTCCTCACTCGGGCTGAGCATAACACCATACCTGGAACAATTGCTGACTGCATTTACAAAGGCGAATTCACTGAATATCAAATAAAAGCAAAACAACAACTTATGCGGGTACGTTCGTATCAGTCGCAGCAAGGGCATGCGCCTGGGGACAGCGTCCATATCCAGTTTCCATCGGAATATTTGTTTGAAGTCACATAACTGTATGATACAGTCTAGTTTGAGGTTAGCATGATATTTGTTGTCGGTGGTGGGCCTGCGGGACTCGCAACGGCATACGAGCTGCAGCGGCGGGGATTGCCGTATCAAGTTTTGGAACGACATTCGGTTGGGTACACATGGCAAAATCACTATGACCGACTCCATCTTCATACGCTCAAGGAGGTTTCAGGGCTTCCTGGCCTGCCCATGCCGGACGACTATCCCGCCTTTGCTTCAGCCATGCAACTCCACGCCTATCTGCAATCCTATGCCAAGCACTTTCAACTCAACGTAGCCGAGGGTGTCGATGTGCAACGAGCCAACTATGTTGATCGGCGTTGGCAACTCGAAACCAATAATGGTACGCTCTCCAGCGATACACTGATCGTCGCGACTGGCATCTGGAACAACCCATATTGCCCCAAGCTCCCTGGCACCGAGACGTTTGGTGGCACGATCATGCACTCGAACGACTACCGCAATGCCAAGCCGTTTGAAGG
This sequence comes from Chloroflexota bacterium, assembly GCA_039178835.1. GTDB lineage: Bacteria > Chloroflexota > Chloroflexia > Chloroflexales > Roseiflexaceae > AL-N1. Next base: position 4,643 of record JBCDFA010000367.1, on the reverse strand, counting down.
CCAGCGAGTCTTGGTGGTCGGGGCGGGTAACTCCGGCACAGAAATAGCGGTCGATCTGAGCGAACATGGCGCAACAGCGGGCATTGCCATCCGCAACGGCTCAACCTTTGTCCCCTACCCACGTTCGGTCGCAGCGGTCAAGACAGCAGCATGGGTGTTGCGGAATGTGCCGCGTCCGGTCGGGGAGCGCCTACTCGCCAGTGTCCGCCGCGACTTTCGCCATATCGGGATTCACCTGCCAGCCGAGCCACTGATGGATGCCTATCCTGTCGTGGGGTTTGAGCTTCCGGAAGCTGTCGAGGCTGGCAAGGTTACGGTGTATGGCGATATCGCTCAGCTAGTGCCAGGAGGTGTGCGTTTTGCTGATGGCCATGAGGCACAATTTGACAGCATCATTATGGCGACCGGGTATCGCTCGACGGTGCAGTTTGTCGCGCACGAACTAGACTTCGATAACGCCGGGCGACCGAAGGTTGATCGCTACTGGCGCTCGACGCGTAATCCAAGCCTCATTTGTGTGGGGTTGCATTACCCCACGACCGAGGGATGGCTCCAAAAGATCGGGCGCGTCGTGCATACTGCGGTCAAGGCGTTGTAATGTGCCTTGTCGCCGCCACGGGGGGCGGCGACCACGGGGGCGGCCACGGGTTGGGAGGCGTTGGGGGAGCAACTCGACGAAATCTTTGGTTTTAACCGACAGAGCGAGAGGACGCGAATGGGTTGCCTGGGCCGGTCAAAGGCATCATGTAGCCGCAGGGGAGAGCGCAGAATATAGGTTGCCTGAGCCTGTCGAAGGCAACGTGGAACAGCAGAAGACACCACACCTGTTCTTCGCTCTCTGCTCAGTATGCTCTCTGTTTTCGTTAACCCCTAACCCCTATCCACAAGTAACTTTTTTTCTTCATAATGCAACTCATACTGTAAGCATACCAATGTATGTTCTCTGCAACAATTATATAATCTAACAATAGGCCATCTACACACTCTGTAATCAAGGATATAATGGAGGAAAGTATATAGCCACTATAGAGTATATCTATGTTACCTAGTATAACGAAATACATAAATGGTTACTCGTTGTATACAAAAGGGAAACCACATGGCACATTCATTCAGTGTTCTAGCATCACTGCTTATGGTGATTATACTGGCTGCGTGTGGTCCTACTGGTCAAAATATAAATAGCAACCTGAATTGCTCAGAGCCACATGACCGTACAATACTTCAATCGGTCTTAACACAACTTGGTCAGCCAGACCTATCAATCGACGATATTGTCACATTTGGAACAGGGAATCTTGGTGAACGATGTATTGTTATGATCGACAGCTCTGCCAAACAGTTAGTTGGATCAATTCCACCTGAGTTGGGTCAGTTGGACGGTCTCGAACGACTTGATCTAAGCCGCAACGTCCTATCTGGTCCGATCCCACCCGAATTGAGCCAATTAGAAAACCTCCAATTCCTTGACCTGCGAGATAACAATTTATCTGGTCCGATCCCACCCGAATTGGGCCAATTAGAAAACCTCCAATTCCTTATCCTAAGATTCAATCTATTTGACAGCCAAATCCCCCCCGAATTTGGTCACTTAGAGAACCTCATATCCCTTGACCTGCATACTAGTAAGTTATCAGGACCAATTCCCCCTGAACTTGGACAACTAGAAAGCCTTCAAACGCTTGACTTGAGTGGTAATAGATTGTCTGGCTCAATTCCCTCTAAATTTGGCCAGTTGCAGAACCTTCAAAGTCTCGAACTGAATAACACCTCGTTATCAGGTTCTATCCCACCCGAATTGGGCCAATTAGAAAACCTCCAATTCCTTATCCTAAATAACAACACATTATCAGGTTCCATCCCACCCGAGATCAGTCAGTTGGAAAACCTTCAACTTCTTGATCTACATATCAATGAATTATCAGGACCAATTCCCCCTGAACTCGGACAACTAGAAAGCCTTCAAACGCTTGACCTGAGTTACAATACGTTGTCCAGTTCCATCCCTCCTGAACTGGGCCAATTAACTAATACGAGGAGACTGTTGCTAAATGATAATCAACTGGAGGGTGAGATACCATTAACTATAAGTAATCTAGTCACTAGAGCACATCTGGATGTTAGCAACAACAACTTGTGTACGCCATCAAATCTGAAAAATAAGGATTGGTTTGAAGCACCAATGACCTGTGAGTAACCGCATCCTCCTTAGTCAGACGGCTTGATCGTCCACCGAGACTTGCCCGTTCACCGAGAGAAAGCGTTATAATACCCAGAGAACGACTGGTACATCACAGAAGTAGAATGGAGCAAGTAGCGATGGATTTGCAAACGGTGCAGCGTCTGAGTCGTCGGCAGCAGACCAAGATCGTGCTCCTCATCATGGATGGCTTGGGGGGATTACCACGCGAGGCAGGTGGATTAACCGAACTCGAAACTGCCGCCACACCACATCTAGACCACCTAGCTGCTCAGGGCATCTGTGGCCTGCACCAACCCATTGCGACTGGCATTATACCGGGTAGTGGTCCGGCGCACCTGGGTGTCTTTGGCTACGATCCACTGACTTATGAGGTGGGGCGTGGGGTACTTGCAGCCCTTGGCATTGGCTTTGACTTGCAGCAACAAGATGTCGCAGCCCGTGGCAACTTTTGCACCATCGATACAGACGGACGTGTTACAGACCGTCGGGCTGGACGTATTAGCAGTGCAAAAGGCGAGGAATTATGCAGACTACTACAACAGATACAGCTCCCCAATGTAGAGGTTTTTGTTGAGCCGGTCAAAGAACATCGCTTTGCCCTGGTACTACGTGGGCAGAACCTGTCCGGCGAGGTGAACGACACCGATCCGCAGCAAACAGGAGTCGTTCCTGTTGTGGCCGAACCACGTGTCCCTGCGGCACAGCACACGGCTCAACTTGTACAGTCTTTTGTGGAACAAGCACGAGACCTGCTGGCGGAACAGCATCCGGCAAACATGGTGCTTTTGCGCGGGTTTGCCCAACGACCTGATTGGCCCACGATGGAGGACATCTTTGCTATCCGTGCCGGAGCTATCGCTGCGTACCCAATGTATCACGGGTTGGCAAAACTCGTTGGTATGCACTCGTTACCAGCCGACGAAGCCATACCGGATGCATTCACAACGTTAGCTGAGCACTGGAACGATTTCGACTTTTTCTATGTGCATATCAAACCGATTGACAGCGCCGGTGAAGATGGTGACTTTGATCGCAAAGTCAAACTGATTGAGGAGGTCGACACCTGTATTCCACGTCTGTTAGAACTAAAACCAGATGTCATTGTGGTGACGGGTGACCACTCGACCCCTGCGATCATGAAGGAGCATAGTTGGCATCCAGTCCCCACGCTGCTCTGGTCGGCCTTATGTCGGCCCGATACCGTCGAGCAGTTTGGTGAGCGCTCCTGTGTGCAAGGTGGGTTGGGGCCGCGTTTACCAGCAGTCGAGTTGCTGCCACTCGCGTTGGCACACGCCGCACGTCTCAAGAAATTCGGCGCGTAAGACAAGCGATAGAGCGGCTGAGCAACAGAGCGGCTGAGCGATACAGAGGTTGCCTGAGCCTGTCGAAGGCACCATGGCACGGTTAAGCGATAGGGCGGCTGAGCGATTGAGCGGTCGCCTGATCTGGTTGAGGGCAAATCGAGGACAAGAGGTCAACAAAGCGGTTACCTGAGCCTGTCGAAGGCTACATAACAACCTAGGTGCTCTGAAATGATTCACGATGCAACATATCTTCTACCATGTCCCATCTGGCTGTTGTCTCTAAGGTCTTATTGCGGTGATATGTCAGCGCTAACGCAATACAATGTGCTAATTCTCTCACAGGAATGTCATCATCCAGATTGAAAAGAATGCTTCTATTTCCTCCAAATCTGAACTCCTTTGAATAGCGTTCCCTGAAGACACCGACCAGATTTGCCGTACATTTAAAGTAGATGGCGTACTGATCCTCATGAGACTCCTTCCAAGCAATCCGTATGGTGCTCCCACTATGCGTATGTGGCGTTAAATAGCTTGGTTCTCCCCACTTTAGTGTCTCTTCTATTTCACCAACCTCTTCTATTGCTGCTGCTGTATCGAAAATCAATTGGCGGAGAACCATCAATTTCGCCTGTATCTGGGGAGGATACGACATGAAAACAGCAGCCACTTCTGGGTTTTCTATCATATTTACAACAGGATTATCTTGAGACATGCTATTCCTCAATCATTGAGTGTCTTCAACGGATGTATGTTGGTAGATGGCATTATACACAATCACATATTGCTGCGGGGAAACCCATCACGATACTGAATAGTGATAGCTATAGATGTTTGCCTTCGACAGGCTCAGGCACCGTGACGGGGCGCTGGGGCACTTGCCTTCGACAGGTTCAAGCAACACGGGGTGGCGGTGCGGTGGAGCGTTAGGGTAGTTGCCTTCGACAGGCTCAGGCAACGGGGCGGTGGAGCGTTAGGGCGATGGAGCAATAAAGCGATGGACCAATAGAATGCCCATGTTCTTCGCTCTCCGCTCAGGTCGCTTCTTGTTTTCCCTAACCTTTAACCCTGACCCATGATAAAACACTACCAATCATCGGTTATACTCTAGAGAGTCGTTGCTTTTGTGGAAAATTATG
>JBCDFA010000366.1:0-7791 GCA_039178835.1 Chloroflexota bacterium | reverse complement strand
CTTGTTTAGTATGACATAGCTTACGTAAGAACGCAAAAACCATGCTTGGTGTAATGCACAAGAAAAAGACATTGTGATAGATAGATCAATAAAGGTTTTTCTCTTTATAGTATTATAAAGCCTCTTTTTCGCTGGTGAAAGGATGTTTATGGATGTCCAAATTGTAATTGATGCCTTATTGCAAATTATTACCGATATCATTGCCTTTTTACCAAACCTCGTTAACGGCTTAATTATTATTTTGGTAGGATATTTGGTGTCGCGTATTGTCCGGTTTATCTTGCGTATCAGCCTACAACGATTGAAAATGGATGCCTTGGTAGAGCGAGCTGGCGTTATGTCGTTATTACGCAACTTCGGTGTACAAACACCTCTTTCAGTACTTCTGGCGCAGACCGTTTTTTTACTTATGTTGCTCTCATTCCTCATCACTGCAACACAGCTAATGGGGCTAGCCGCGGTTGCACAGGTATTAGAACAGGTATTGGCATTACTCCCCAATGCACTCGCAGCTATCATTGTGTTCTTATTCGGTGGATTTGTTGCACAAATTGTCGGGGGAGTGATAACGGCTTCAGCATCCAACGTTGGGCTTAACTATGCTAGCCGTCTTGGTCGACTTGTTCAATATCTTATTATGATTGTGGTAGCCGTACTTGCACTCGGCATTATTGGACTTGACGTCGCCTTGTTAATAACCTCACTGACTATCTTCATTGCAGCATTTGGTCTTGCTATTGGGTTAGCATTAGGGCTTGGTGCACGTCCACTGGTCTATCATATTCTTGCCGGCTACTACCTACGACAACGGTTTCCTGTAGGTCGCTCTGTCACATTGGAACAGGAACAAATCAATGGTCAGGTTAGTGGCCTGCACGGGGTAAATACAGTTGTTACGTCTGAGGAGGAAGAGATTATTATTCCGAATGGTCGGCTTCTGGAGCAGGTTGTTCGCTCTCCAAAATCTAAAAATAACGATACAGCGGAGTCTTAGCAGAACTGTCAATCAGTGCAAAGAAACAAGGCGACCAGCATGGGTCGCCTATCTGGTTTTTATAACGCAGTAATTTTCTCACGCCCTTCGCGTACCTCACATGTGGCGTTCCGTGTGTCGACAATCGCCTGTGAATTTGCCACAATGTGTTCATAGTCAAACGCATTGTGGTTGGTAACGATGACAGCACAGTCGGCACTTTGCAACAAGTCATCTGAGAGAGGTGTTGTCGTGTACGTCTGGCCATCGTGTGACTCAAACTCGGTGACGTGTGGATCGACCGTAGTGATCGTGGCGCCATCTTCTTCGAGCAATTCCATGATTTTGAACACGGGCGACTCACGATAATCGGCTACATTCGATTTGTAGGCTACCCCAAGTAGCAAAACATGTGAGCCGCGTAATGCTTTGCTGTGCTGATTGAGTGCACGTATTGTAAGTTCTCGTACATGACGTGGCATTTGCACATTGATCTCACCAGCTAACTCGGTGAAGCGTGTGTTGAAGCCATATTCATGTGCTTTCCACGTCAGATAAAAAGGATCAATGGGGATACAGTGTCCCCCCCAGCCAGGTCCAGGTGCAAATTTCATAAAGCCAAATGGTTTGGTGGCTGCCGCATCAATCACTTCCCACACGCTGATTCCCATACGATCACAAAGCAAAGCAAGTTCATTTACCAGCGCAATATTCACATTGCGAAAAACATTCTCAAACAGTTTCGTGAGTTCGGCGACACGTGGTGAGGAAACAGGTACAACCTGACTGGTAATGTGGCTGTAGAATGCGCCTGCGATCTCAACGCACGCTGGTGTCACACCGCCAACAACTTTGGGAACATTGTCGACGGTATAGCCTTTGCTGCTGGTTTGTCCTGGATCGATTCGCTCAGGTGAGAAGGCCAGGAAGAAGTCCTCCCCAACTTTCAGACCTGTTGCTTCGAGGCGTGGCAGAATAATCTCTTCGGTCGTACCTGGCCACGTCGTGCTTTCCAGCACGACGAGTTGTGCCGAACGCAGGGTTCGAGCAATATCATCCGCAGCACGTTCGACAAACGACATATCGGGGTCACGGGTTTTATTGAGTGGTGTGGGAACACAGATAATGACAACATCACAGGCGCGGAGGCGTCGTACATCGGTTGTTGCTTCAAAGTGCCCACTCTCGCGAAGGTGCGCAATAACCTCGGAGGGCACATCATCAACATCGCTCTCGCCGCTGTTGATCGTCTCCACTTTACCTGGGCTGGTGTCCAAACCGATGACCTCGAATCCACGTTTCCCGGCATGTGCAGCAAGTGGTAGCCCGACATACCCTAAGCCCACGACCCCAATGCGCGCACTGCGCTGCTCGATTTTTGTTGCAAGTTCGCTAAACGTTGTCATACCTACCTCGTAGTGTTTATCGTTGTGTTGTTTTGAAGTGCCTGATCATACACGCGCTCGAAGCGTGCTGCTGTCGCATCCCACGTAAGTTCCTGCTCAATGCGCTGTCGTGCCGCAGCGCCTAGCCGATGCGCGAGATTGCGATTGTCGAGTAGCTGTGTAATGGCGTTGGCAAGCGCATCAGCGTCGCGCTCGGGGACCAACAAACCATGCACACCATCATCAATTACCTCGGGGATTCCGGCGACACGCGAGGCTACGATAGGCCGACCTGATCCCATGCCCTCCAAGAGTACATTGGGCAGGCCATCAACATTGCCATCCTGATCGCGGATCGATGGAATCGTGTAGGCATCGGCGGCACCGATGTAACGGGCAGCCCGTTCGCGTTCGAGCTTACCGGGGAAATAGACGTGTGATGCAACGCCTAATTCGTGTGCCTGCTGTTCTAATGTGGTGCGTAGATCGCCATAGCCGGCGATGATGAGTACTGCATTGGGATGTTGCTGATGTATTTTAGCAAAGGCGTCTAGCAGGTAGGTCAGTCCTTTTTTGTAGACCAGACGCCCAATCGTGACAATTAGCGGTGTGTCGGGAGCCAACCCCAACTCTGAGCGAACAAAGGCAGCACTGCTCGGATCTGGCCGAAATGTCGCTGGATCAACACCATAAGGAACAACATCAAAGTTGTGGGTGCGTGCACCAAGCCGTAGTGCACGTTCACGAAGATCGCCGCTACAGGCGGTAATACCACCGGCTGCGCGAAGTGCGGATGTCGCAGTAAGTGATAAAGGTGCGTTCCTTTCGGCGAGAAAAATATCAGAACCGTGGAGGCTAATCACCAGTGGTAAGCGATTGAGATATGCGGCGATGGCTGCCGGAACCCCATTCGGTAACACCCAGTGAGCGTGCATAACATCAAAAGGGGTTGTGTTGCCCAAGTTGTTATGGCTGGAGTGGTGCGTTGCTTGATTGATGATCTGCATCACATTCAGAAATGAGGCCCCCAATGCAAGTGGCGCGGTGACCAGGACATTTTTGCGGAGCGTTACGTCGGCGTGGAGCGACTCGGCGTAGCCCCAGATATTCAATGCTTCATTGGGGCTGTAGCGAAAAAAATGCAGGTGTACCCCGCGCTCGATGGCTCCACGACGGATCTCTCGATGAAATGGCGCCACAACATGAACAGTATGACCACGACGCACCAATCCGGCGGCGATCTCTTCGATGAATGGTGCAGTTGTTTCCCCAGGGTACTTGGGATACGATGAGGTAAGCATGCAGATTTTCACGGGCTTAGCTCCGCAACCCCGTCATAATCTTCGGGGAAGGTATACACATAGGTCGGATTCAAATCGGCACCTGCTTGCTCATTATAGCTAGGCGATTCATACACCTGTCGTAAGATGCCAGGTTCGACTAGCTGATCATCGAGCATCTCTTGTGCATCCACATATGGGCGTTGCTGTACCACTGAGATGAGGTATTTAGCATCATAGTAACGGGCAATTTGCATAAGTGTTTCTGGATTTGTTGTATTTGGTATCATTACAGCTGGCCGTTCCGTGTGCCAGTTAAGTTGCCATGGAACACGCGTCATAATAACATCGTCAGGGTCCGTATTTTCGCGGATCCATTTGTATGCGTCAAGATCGGATGCTTTTATCCACGGCTCAACCTGTACCTTCTCTGAAATAATAGGCCAGGAAGGTTGAATAACAAACGCCATAGCTGTAACAGCAAGCGCGAGCCCTACCGGAGTCCAGCGTCCATCACCTATCTCGGCAATGCGGTCATAGCCACGCCACAGCGCATAGGCAGCGAACAGGGCTAGCCAGGGCATCACCATCACAAAATAACGTTCTTCATCTGCGCGCCAGTAGGTAATAAGAAACAGGGTGTAGGGTGTAAATGCTAACAACAGTAATGTGATAAGTCGTCGTCGTAAGCGGATTGCTCCCAATATACCTAAGAAAGAAAGCCAGGCCCCCACACTAAAAAGTAGTCGGTAATCTTGTGTCGGATCCGGACCATCTTTAGAACCGCTGACAACTTCGCTCAGGCCAAGTGGTAAATCACGCCAGGGTGGGAGTAAGTAGCTGCGTGCTGCCTCGACCTGAGCAGTAAGTTTCACCATTGCTTGGTCAAATCCCCAGCGTAGAATCCAGTTTGGTTCAGGAAGACCACCAGTTTCGCTCAGATTGGCGTCGGTTGTGTAGACTTTGTAGAGATCTTCCCAACTGCTATATCCAAGTATCCATGCGTCGTAGCTTTCGGTTGAGTAGAAGATACGGCCATCAAAGGTGGTAACGTTGCGGACGAGGTAGGGCGAAAGCACCATCATCGCAATGAGTGTCCATGCTGCTATCGGCAGGATGCGGCGTAGCCGATCAGCAAACAAAGCGCGGCGTTCGATGGTCTGGAGTTGGCTTTGCCATGCCCAGATGAGCAACCACAGCCCCGTTCCAAATGCAATGAGGACACCACTCGCAGGCTTCTGAAGCATCATCAGGCCGGTGAATAGCCCTGAGAGCGCCACTATGCCCCAACGCCCCCGCCACATTCTGGGTCTCCGCTGTGTGCTTGTATCGATACCGGACTCATCATCAACGGCCCATCGATAAACAAGATAGATGGCTAATATGGAAAAAACAACAAATGCCAGATCAGTCGTTGCATATATGGCGAGTTTGAAGAAGAGATGGCTGGTCAGCACAAAGACAACAGCAGTCAGTCCTACACGGCGATCCCACAAGCGTGTACCAATAGCATAGAGAATAGTTGCGAGGATCGTCATAAAAATGAGGTTGGGGAGGCGTGCTGCGAGATCGGTTGGGCCAAGCCATGCAAAAAATGGTGCAATCCAAACCGGTTGGAGCAGTGGCCAGGTTTCCTGTGGTCGTGTTACGCCGTTGTCGTTGAGGTAATAGAACTGGCTGACATAATCAACGACCCATCCCCGCCCTTCGACCAGATTGCGTGCGACGACGGCATTATCTGCATAGTCGGCATGACCCACATAGTTGAGTTGGGCAATAACATAGGCTTCGTAGCCGATCCAGATGATGAGAAATGTGCTCAGGATAATATAGGCACCCTGGCGTGATGCGGCCCAGTTTACCAGGGTGTGGCAGAGCCATGGTAATCCGCGCCGCCCTAACACCAGAAGGAGAATGAGCATGCCAGCACCAAGCATGCCAAATAGTAGCGTATCGGCAAAGTTAGCGCGTAATGCGGACATACCAGGGAGGCTCACGTTGTCACTCGCCCGCGCCACGACGTAGGCCATCCAGGCAACTGCAGCGGCAATCAGGCCATAGTTAAGTGTGTTTCCCTGTGCATAGCGGTAAAGTATCTGACGAATCAGAACAACAATAGACTGCCATTTTGCGATCAGTAAGAGTAGTAGGAGAGCTCCTGTGATCCAGGGGAGCAGGATGATAGACCAGGATCGAGCCAACACAATGCCAGTTGCCATAAGACTGACGAGCACAACTGTCGCGACAAATGCTAGCGTGGGTCTTCTGGTTAAGGCAGCCATGGCAATATAACCTAAGGCACTATTGATAATAAGAAGGCCGAGCGGGAACCACACTGGCAGTGATGGACCAGTAATGTCTGAGCTACGTATCCCAATATACTCGACCCGGATAGCTTTCTCGCGTGGGTCTGTGTAGCGCTCAGAGTCTGTGAAGGTGGCTGAAGATTTGAGGGTGATGGTCAGGTTGTCCTGTGGTCGATCAGCTGCAGGTATGGTTGCAGCATAATCTTCCCAGGCAGTTGTCGGTTCAAATTGACCGATTGCGTTGCCATTGGCTTCGACAATAACAGTGGGTTGTCGAATACAATCCGATGCGCTCGCTGTCTCGCATGGTGGGATGATCGCGTCGTTGGGCCATCCTTGTGCACGAAGGGTCAGAATTAAGTCACGGTTGGTGCGAATACCTGGAAGATGAATTGAGGTGACTTCACTGGCCCAGCGGCTGCGACCAGTTTGTGAGTCGCTCAATTCGTCGCCCATCCATCCATCTGCACTGCTAAAGAACAGTCGGTCGCCAAACCACCCCATTGCGATATCGGTGGTTGGAGGAGCCTGAAATGCTAAAACCCCAACAAGGCAGGCCAATACGACAACAATGGCAAATCGTCGGTCGGCCAAGAGCCTACGTATCTGATTGTGATGGCGACGTTGGGGGTGCCACGTCGTTGAATTTGTTTGTATCGTTTCTGTTTGCACGGCGCTATTATACCGCGAAATACGATCAAGGAGGTGATAGATAACTGAGGCTTGCATGATATGTTTGGTGTGCGTGGCATGGCGGTGTATGTATATTTTGCCCAGAAAGACTGCACATCGTGCTATAATCATTAACACTCTTTGATTTCTCGCAGAGAAATGTTTACAAATGATGCACGGAGACTGGGTAATGGTCTCTCTTGGGTGCTAGATGAGCAGATATGCGCCATGGTTACAACTATCGTGTCTTTTTGACACAAGCAATGGCGTTGAAAACTTCTTTTAGGTTTTTCTTATGTCTGAGTTGTAGACAATTGAAACATTTACGTATGTTTAAGGAGATCGTGTGGAACGAGAATATGCCCGAGACACTGTAGCGTTGCTCGCGTATTTGCACAGACAATTACTGAGAATCGTTCCTTCTGTCAGTTATGATATATCATCCGATCAGATTTTATTACGATCAGTGCGGGTGCCGATAGAAATTAGTGCTGCACGCCGTATTGTTCTGTCCCATATTGAACGATTTGCTCCTTTGAGCCCAGAACAAGAGGCGATCCATATTTTCAATTTGTTGATTACGAATGTAATGTTTACCAGTTCAGGTGTATATCCACCAGTTGAACCTTATACAGACATTATGGCACATAATGTCGCAGTTGCTATACACCTTCGTCGCTTAGAGTCACAACATACAAAATCTTGAGTATCGTGGAGTGATTTCAGGCAAGATTATACTGGTGTACACGAATTTGTTCACAACAGATTAGCTTGCATACGTCAATACGACATAGATAATTCCCGATACCACTACGGCTGTCAACACAAAGCGTAGCACTTTCGTCAAAATCTTCCATAGCACAATCAGTGCGATGATACCTATTACAGGTAAAATAAACCCTTCCATATATTCCTCGACTAAGGTGAAAAACGACTCATTATTTTGTATATAAGAACGTTACCTTGTTTTGTTTCTTGCATACAAGTGTTTTACATTGTAAGTGTGGCGAGAAGAGGATGAATTTAGTTGATGTTGAGGTAGACAGCATAGAAACGCCCAAAAAAGGTTTCGCGGCTACCCACTTAGGATAACCACGAAAGAGGAGGGAAGGAGATCTATGCTACTTAATAGAACGTAAGACAGAGGCGAATTGGATGTATGTCTTGGGAACCAT
>JBCDFA010000365.1:0-7796 GCA_039178835.1 Chloroflexota bacterium | reverse complement strand
GTAGGGCACTCCGGTAAAGCAGGATGCAAGGCGAGCTACCGTGGTAGCCACGCTGCCAAAGTGGGCATGCAGATGGGTAATACCACGTTCACGCACCAGTTGAGCGAGCGTCAATGCCTGCGCTACATCATCAACATCCTCATGGCAACATTCTACAAATGCTTCAGAAAAACCGGATTGTGTCGCAGAAGCTCGCAAACGTTCCCAGAGATCCTCTACCTTCAGACCATGATGTGGCAGATAGGTAACCGGAGCATGGACACGTGATAACATTTCGTGGAAACGGCCATCGATTGGTGAGCGTAGTGAAAAAATGTCTATATCCAGACCTGCGGACTGATGAGCCAGCAGTTCGTTGACGATAAATGTTTCAGAAAAACGCGGGTACATCTTGAGCACATAGCCGACCCGCTGTGTTTTATTAGGCAGCATCACGTACCTCCATGTAGTCATATGCAAGATAGGAAAGTCGATTCACTAGATGAGGCAAGATATCTAGTCCTTTCAGGTTGATACGATGATGTGGGTTAACAACCGCAATATCTGTCTTCGTCAGCCAGTCGCCAATTGCTGTCGGTGAAAGATGTTCTGGATGAACCATATCGACAAGCTGTAGGTCGCGAAGCCGCTCGGCACGGATCAGTTGCTCCTGGCGAGGTTGGACACGTGGTACTAATAAAGCTCGTTTTGCAAAACTCAGCACCTCGCAGGTCGTGTTGTAACCAGCCATCGTTATGACCATATCAGCGCGCTGAATGAGCGGTGTTGGTTCTTCAAGGAAGTTCAACACCCGTAAGTTTTTGCGCTCTTTCGCAATACGGTGAAGTTGCTGTTGCTCAGCAATGGGCATAAACGGACCGGTGACAATTATGCCAACCATATCAGCTGGCATGGGGGCATTGGCAAAGGCATGGGCCAGACTAAAACCATCCTGGCCACCCCCAACACAGCACAGAGCAACCCGTGTATTATCGGGAATATGTAATCTGGCCCAGAGTGCGTCGATCTGCGATTTGTTGGCAGAATCACTCATTCGACGATCAATGTAGCCAGTGTAGACTATTTTTTCTGTAACATCGGGACTAAAACCATACTCTTGTGCGGGGTCATACACTGCTGGATCACCATAGACCCAAACTTCATCATAATAGGCGCGAATAGCCTCATCATTGCCGGCAGCATGCCATTCACGCTCCACAACTTCAGGCTCGTCGAGTATATCGCGGAGACCCAGCACACAACGTGCAGTGCCTTGGCTCTTCAGCCACTGGAGAGTCGGTTCTAATTCCTGAAAAGCACCAAGCGGCACTTTATCAACAATTAACAGATCAGGGTCAAATGACTTCACAGCAGCTTGAATAGCGCCTGCACGCAGAGCATTAATCCGACGGAGTGAGATCGAGAGTGAGCGTGGTTGATAGTTACCCTGTTCGGATTTATGTAACGCCGGAAGCGTCAGACAATCTATACCGTCGGGAATGGTGAGAGAACCCATTTCTCGCGCACCACCGATAAGCAAAATATTTGGGCGTGGCTCAAGGCGCAAAAGCGTCTGGGCGAGGAGCAAATTACGCCGCATATGACCTAGCCCTTGTGTATCATGGGAGTAGAATATGATACGACGTGGACGAGAGATATTTCTCATGAAAGGCACTGACTTCGTGCGTTTCAGACTAGCATCTACTGAAAAAATAGTTTGAGGCATCTGATCTGTTATCATATCAATTTCTCCATGATCCGAAGCTTGATCTCTTAACACCCAATTAATATTACTTACATACATAGAATCAAATTGCCGCCTAAAAATACACAAACAACTGAGAATTCCTTAGAATCACCAAATATGCTTTTCATCAATCAGGTTTGAATCTATGATACGAACGCTGAGGAATTGAGTTTAGCAAAGTAACTTCTGAAAGATTCTTTCTCATTTTATTTTCCTACGGTTTTACAGCAACACTACCCAGTACACTAATATTCAACTAATCAAAACTTAATCACAATTTAAAGAATAAGAGTACATGCTGAAAATTTGCTGAAGAGTTATTGTATATTGCCTGTAAGCTTCAAAAAATACGCCAGAGCCGCAGCTCCAGCGTATCAGGGCAAATCTAGCACTTTTGTTCAGACTATAAGATCAGTAAGCCCACACAAAAAAGCATCAAATAGACACATCGTTTCTTTTTGTAACGCTCAGGATAGAACGCTATCAATTACTAGGGTTTGCTTAGGCGGAATTCGCCTACATTACTATCATTGTCATACCAGGTCCCGATCCATGTGGTATCGTTCTGCTTTCGAGCAATCATTACACGATAGTAGGTATCACCCGTTTGCAGCATTTGCATGACTTCTGTTGCTTGATTCCGCGATGGTTCAAAGAAGGTCTCCCCCTCAAAAACACTGTGGCTGTCAAGATCGCGATACTCAGCAATTACCTGATTGCGATTTGATGACATCTCCAAAGCATAGGTCTGTGGCGAACTAATCTCACCATCAATCACAAAATCATACTCAATTTGCCATGTACCATTAAACTGACCAGTTGAAGCGTGAACGTCAAATACCTGCCAGATGCTCAGCAGGGCGACAAAGAAACCTACAACCACAAAACGTTTTTTCATAATCTATACTCTTTCTATAGATTCATTCTTTGTTACAAAAATATATTCCACAGGTGCTGCTTGTTGACAAAACACATCTATATGAGGGGCCAGATTTCATGTTTTCTGTCTAAATTTATGTGCAACCTTTCTAGCAGTGCAATGTTAGTATGATCACTACACCACGCTATATCGGCTTTTCTGTACGCTCAGGACATTCTATTGAAAGGATATTGAAGACAGAAGATCATAAGTGATCACGCTGTGAATAGCTGGGTGATCAGCTTCTGGGTGATCAGCTTCCGGAAGCCCTCCACCAAACCTTCTTTAACTACACCAGCTTTTGTGAGAATATATTTCTGTTTAGCCTATCCCAATGAAGCAAAACAATCGTGTATACTTATACCGTCAGCTTCCGGAAGCTTTGAATAGAAATATATAACAATGCCTGATTTACACAATAACCTGCGTACAGAAGATGGATGGCAGATTGTCGAAACATCGTTTGACCCCGAGCAATTTGTCACCACCGGCAGTAATTTTATGATTGGCAATGGCTATCTTGGCTACCGAGGTACCTTTGCCGAATGGAAAGCAGATCGTTTTGTCGGTTGTACAGTGACTGATACCTGGGATGTTGCTCCTGAAAGTGAGTGGAGTGAGCTGTGCAACGTTCCCAATGGGCTGTTTGCACAACTTATCGTTGACGGTGAGCCACTTTCAGTCTTTGATCGCCCCCCCAGAGAATACAACCGTGAGTTGAATCTGCGCTACGGCCTGAGTCGGCGCTCCATGGTATGGCAAGCGAGCCATGGCAAGCAGATACGCTTCACTGAAGAGAAGTTCGCAAGTTATGTCAATTTACACCTTGTACCTATGCGTATCACCCTGGAGACATTAGATGATACCGAGATCGTGCTTCAGTGCGGTATTGATGGACATATCTGGAGTCTTAATGGTGAGCACTTTGCCAGTTACATACCCTTCCAGGAGGGTAATGCACTCGGTATCGAGACGCGCACACAAGAGCACAACATTCAGGTAAATGTGGTTACCGGCTTGAAATTGCATGGGGTACCGCCAGTTAAGAAAGAAATCGTGACGGAAGAGCGACGCAACCTATGGTCACTTACGTTTCGCCTCCAGGCAGGACAGCGTGTAGAGATTGAACAGGTGATGGTAGTGTGCCATAGTAATAAGGTCGCCGACCCTCGCACTACGGCACTCACAGATGCTGCCGCTGCTCTCAACCTTGGCTTTGATGCACTGTTTGGTACCCATCAAACGGAGTGGGATCGCATCTGGGACATGCATGACATCCAAATTGAGGGGAACATCGAGGCACAAACGCTGGCACGTTTCAACCTCTATCAAGCTATCATTGCTACGCCCACCCACGATAAATTACCCATCGGAGCACGCGGCCTCTCGTGCCAAGTGTATCAGGGAGCTGCTTTCTGGGATCAGGAAACGTTCAATCTGCCGATGTATCTCTACACACGGCCAGAAATTGCACGCAACTTACTGGAATACCGCCATGATACGCTCCCCGGCGCACGTCAGAAGGCCCAAAAGCTTGGTTACTATGGTGCATTCTATGCGTGGACCAGCGGCAAAACTGGCGAAGAACTCTTCCCCGATTACTTCTTCACGGATGTGTTGACCGGACGCAAGGTCCATAATCACTTCAATAGCTGGCAGATCCATATTTCGCCAGATATCGTCTATGCGCTGTGGCTCTACTACGAAGCTACAGGTGACTGGGATTTCATCCTTGATTATGGTGCAGAAATTGCCTTCGAGGTAGCACAGTTTTTAGTCGCTCGTGTTCATTACAAGATGGACAAGCAACGGTACGAAATTATCCGTGTGCTTGGTCCTGACGAGTATCATGAAAACGTTGACAATAACGCATATACAAACTACATGGCCCAGTTTGCATTGGACAAGGCTGCATACATCTTCCAGCGGATGGCAACAGAACGTCCTCAGCAACTAGACACACTCCTAATACATATCAACATTGATCGCACAGCCCTTGCAACCTGGGTAGATATTGCGACTCGCATCTATTTGCCACAACCCAATAACAACACAGGCTTGATCGAGCAGTTTGATGGCTTCTTCACACTGGAAAACATTACACCCAGTGCATTACGTCAACGGCTTATTGATCCTGGGGAATACTGGGGCTGGCCTAACGGCATCGCAGTCGAGGCACAGGTGCTCAAACAAGCAGACCTCCTGCAACTCTTCGCTTTATTGGATGAGCGGTTCTCTGCCGAGGTGATGCGTGACAACTATGATTACTATGAGCCGCGTACCGAGCATGGCTCCTCACTTAGCCCCTCAGTCCACGCAACTGTCGCCAGTTGGGTAGACTATGAAGATGCAGCCTATCGCTACTTTCTCGAAGCTGCATCGATTGATCTCTACAACGCCAGCAAGAAAGTGATGAGTGGAGGCTCATTCCTCGGAGGTATTCATACGGCAGCAGCAGGCGCGGTCTGGCAAATGATTGTCAAGGGTTTTGCCGGGTTCAAAATCGTCGCGGGGGTACTACACTTCCGCCCAGCATTACCCAAGCAATGGGAAGGGGTGACTTTCAAACTTGTGGTGCGTGGCAACTGGCTGACCGTCGCGCTTGCGACAGATAGCCTGACTATCACTGCGGCACCGGATAACCCAGGCACGTTGACCGTGCGCGTTGGATCAAACGAAACTACTGTGGTACCAGGGGAATCACTAAACCTTTAGAGTTCCTTTTTCATTGATTGCAACGCCCTAATCCGCATATAACCTGCCCAAAATGAGGGCAACCCTAAGGGTCTGGGTAAAACGGGACCCTAAAGGTCTCGTTTTACCTTATTACAAAAACCAAGACCCTATCTGATACCCTCAAAATCAGGGCAACCCTAAGAGCGTGTTTGAAAAGGTCACCCTTAGGCTACACGACGGATCATGAGTCGTATCATCGCAATAGAGATGAGTGCTTCACTCGTACTACGTAACACCTCATAATCCTTGTCACGTCGTCTACACTGCGTGCGCCACGCAAAGGTGCGCTCAACGACCCAACGGCGGGGAAGCACCACAAACCCTTGCGGCCGTGCAGCATGCACGATCGGCGGTAACCGGAATGGGTCACGCATAACGACCCACTCCAACAAGGTTCCCCGATATGCTCCATCCACCCAGATCCATCGCAGCTTTTTGCCCCCACCCTGGAGACGCCTGCAGATACGTTTGGCGCCTTGTGGGTCCGACATGGATGCGGTGGTGACCACCATGGCGAGCAGCAACCCCAGTGTATCAACCAATAGCTGGCGTTTACGACCGTTCACGTGTGTACCACTCTCAGAGCCCCGTTCACCGCGATGGGCACTCGCTTTGCCACTTTGTGAATCGAGACAGCCAGCGGTGGGATGTTTCTGACGACCAGCTTGGGTGCGAACCTGTGCCCGTAAGGTGTCGTGTATGCGTTGCCACGTTCCGTCATCACGCCAACCTCGAAAATAGCCGTACACGGTTTGCCAATTCGGATAATCGTGCGGTACCTGTCGCCATGGGCACCCCGTCACGAGCACATACCGAATGGCGTTGCGAACCGCACGCATGGCTACCCGGCGAGGGCGGCCGCCTGGCTTTGCCACCGGCATGTATTCTTTGATACAATCCCATTGGCGGTCCGTCAGATCGGTTGGGTATGTTTGTGTTTGCATACCTCAAGTGTACCCAACTCGTACGCTGACTGCCCCTTTTCAAACAGTCTCTAAGGGTCTACTAGTAACAAAACCCCTGAATTGCACGTATTAAGAATGAAAGAGTAGATGGTGCAAAGGAGTACTTCAATGAACTCAGACATTCCTCCCTCCAAAATCGGATGTTCTGGGTATGCTTACATTGTCTTTACACTACTTGTCGTTGTGGGAAGTTTGTGGCTAATTTCGGAGACATTTTCCCGCACATCGTATCCATCGAATGTATGGCCCTTTTGGACTACTGCTGGTATTCCTCTAGCATACGGCGTAGGTTTATGCATTGGTCGTCGTCAACTAAAGGCAGCAGCCCCAGATCCTGTCCCTGAGCATCCAATACCGGATGTGGCCAAAAGCACACAAATAGATCAGATAGAGCGCCTTTCTCTATTCTTATTGATTATCCTGGCCTTGACCGCTTTTGGAACTATTGGATGGCTAGTATTTATTGATACAGCTTCATCACTCACTGTTCATCAACTTCAAATCTGGACTTTCCTCGCAGGTATTGGAATGTTCCTCGCAGGTGGATGGGGATATGGATTGGGGACGGTTTACATGGAAAATCGAAGACTCCATATACTTGCAGGGATGGGGCCTTTACTCCTAATATTCTTGATGCTATCACTATGGTGGTTGTTTGAGCACTATCACCAACTGTCTCAAGCATTTTGGATTGGCCTACCGCTTGGGGGAATGAGTATCCTGGTAATATGGGGACATCTGAGTGAAGGATGGGACCCAATACGATTAGAATGGAAAGGATCACTATTAGATTGGTGCCTCTGGCGGTGTTCATGTTTGCTATACATCATCATGGTCGTAACAGTGTTCATGTTGGAAATGTTGCTGCAATCAACAGATTGGCTGCTCAGTTCACTCTTCCCGTGTTTACTTTTTGTGTTTTCTTATATGACTATTAAAACCTGGTGGTACCGACCCAAACTATCCTCAAAAGAAGATTGACTTTGCTTGCGAACCTTTAGGGTCGCGTTTTACCTTATTACAAAGACTAAAAACCGGTCTTACTCCTCGCAGATGAGTGTAACCTTTAGGGTTTCATTTTACCCAGGTCTCGATACCCCAGACCTTTAGGGTTCTCTTTTCCTGTCGCAACGCCCTAATTCGCATCTAACCTCCCCAAAATGAGGGCGACCCTAAAGGTCTCGATACCCCAGACCTTTAGGGTCCCGTTTTACCTTATTACAAAAACCCAAACCCTATCTGATACCCTCAAAATCAGGACAACCCTAAGGGTCTGGTCTCAGTTTCTTCGCGACCTCATTAATCGGGACCTTGCCATCGCTCACCATGCGCTTCAACACATCCGGTGAGATATTCCAGTCCTGGTAATCCTGATAGAGAATGCCCATCTCCAGACCCAACAAGACTCGCCGCAAGTTCATCACCTCTGCTTGCAACAACTCAAGTTGTT
>JBCDFA010000364.1:0-7818 GCA_039178835.1 Chloroflexota bacterium | reverse complement strand
GTTTGCTGATCATGATCAGTTTGTATCGGTCAGAGGCTACTCGTTGTACTACACCGATGAAGGCCCACACGATGGCCTCCCGGTGGTAATGCTGCATGGCGCTGCGGCCAGTTCTTTTACCTGGCGCCATCAACGCAAAGCACTTGCCGATGCGGGGTATCGGGTGATTACGATTGATCAGATCGGCCATGGTGCCTCAGATCGTCCTGCTGCTCCAGTCTACACAACGCGCTTGCAAGCAGAGCTTATGCTCGGGGCTATGGATGCTTTGGGGATCAACACGGCTCATCTGGTTGGACATTCCTACGGTGGACGTGTCGCCCTCCAAATGGCAATCATTGCGCCGCAACGCATACTTTCGCTCGTAGCAATTTGCCCAGAGGCATTTGCCACCTCCCGTCCTCCCATCGCTTCAGCGGTCGCCATGCCGCTCGTTGGGCAGACACTTGCGTTCTATGTGTTGGCGCCTGTGTTGGTTGAGACCGGACTACGGCATGTGTCCCGTTCATATGGTTGGCTAACCTCAGAAGCTATTGCTGGATATGCCAGGCCGCTCTATGTGCAGGGCACGATTGCTGCACAAATCTGGCAGGCGCGTTCGCCAAAGGATGGTGAGCAGCCGGTTCCTACAAATTTACCTGCTATCACCCAACGCACCTTGCTTCTCTGGGGCAGTGATGATCCGATATTTCCAGTTGAGCATGGTCGTCAATTGAGCAATATCTTGCCTAATGCAACACTCCAGGTGTTTGATCCGGTTGGTCACCTTCCGCACGAAGAGGCACACGATGGCACAACTTCTGCCATACTCGATTTTCTACGTCATCCATAACAGAGATACGATATGTAGCTGTGTACGTAGAACACCGTAATATCCACAAAGTTTTACCAGAAGCCACTCGTGTAGTGAGGAGTACTGCATGTCAGACCATACATATACAAATCGTTTGATCAACGAGACCAGCCCGTATCTACTTCAACACGCCCACAATCCCGTCGATTGGTATCCGTGGGGTGAGGAAGCGCTGGCAAAGGCCAAGGCTGAAAACAAGCCCATCCTTTTGAGCGTAGGTTACTCGGCGTGTCACTGGTGCCATGTGATGGAGCACGAGTCGTTTGAGGATGAGAAGACAGCCCAACTCATGAATGAGCACTTTGTCAATATCAAGGTAGATCGTGAAGAGCGCCCCGATATCGACAGTATTTATATGACTGCGGTGCAGACAATGACTGGCCACGGTGGCTGGCCAATGACCGTCTTTATGACACCCGAAGGCACACCATTCTATGGCGGCACCTATTTCCCGCCCGATGATCGTCATAACATTCCCTCATTTCAACGGGTGTTGCTTGGTATTGCTGATGCCTACAAGACTCGCTATGATGAAGTGGTTGAAAATGGGACCAAACTTCAGACCCGCATCCGTGAGGCGCTGAACACCCGTCTGCCCGATGGCGCGATCAGTCCGGCGTTGCTCGACGAGGCTTATGCGGTACTGCACGGCCAATTTGATCCCAAGTATGGTGGGTTTGGTAATGCCCCCAAATTTCCCCAGCCAATGATATTCGAGTTTCTCCTGCGCTATGCCGTGCGGACCAAAGCATCGCTGGCAATGGAGATGTTTGAGAAAACACTGCATGGCATGGCCGAGGGTGGTATGTACGATCAACTTGGTGGTGGCTTTCATCGCTACAGTGTCGATGCGGAGTGGTTAGTACCACACTTCGAGAAGATGCTCTATGATAATGCGCTTCTGGCACGTGTGTATCTCGAAGCATATCAAGCAACTGGTGACTCGTTTTATCGACGTATTACGGAAGAAACCCTTGATTATATCGTGCGGGAGATGCGCCATCCCGATGGTGGTTTTTATTCCACACAGGATGCCGACTCGGAGGGTGAAGAGGGCAAGTTCTTTGTGTGGACACCGGCAGAACTGCGTGAGGTGCTTGGCGGCGATGCGATGGTGTTTGCCCAGATTTTCGATGTGACTGAGCGTGGTAATTTTGAGGGACACAATATTCTTCGTGTGAAGCGTACTCCGACAGAGGTTGCACGGGTCACGGGTATGCCACTAGCTCAGGTAGAAGCACTTGTTGAACGTGGGAAGAAGCTGCTGTTTGCCTATCGTGAAAAGCGGATTAAGCCTGAGCGTGATGAGAAAATCTTGACCTCGTGGAATGGTATGGCATTGCGTGCGTTTGCTCAGGCAGCGGTTGCACTTGGCCGTGATGATTACCGCGATATAGCACGTCAGAATGCAGTCTTCCTGCTGCGCGAACTTCGCGCTAATGGGGCCTTGCTACGGACATGGAAAGATGGTAAAGCAGGCACTACCCCGGCCTTCCTTGAGGACTATGCCTTGCTTGCCGATGGCTTACTGGCCTTATACGAGGCAACCTTTGAGGCTGAATGGTTGCTTGAGGCACGTTCTATGACCGATGAGATGCTCACGCGGTTTTGGGATGACTCAATCACTGGTTTTTATGATACTGCCAGTGATCATGAGACACTCTATGTACGTCCGCGTAACACTGACGATAATGCGACACCGTCGGGTAATTCGGTGGCGGTCGATGCGTTGTTGCGGCTCGCGATCATGTTCGATAGTGCCATATACCGTGAGCGTGCAGCGGCAGTGTTGAATAATATGGCCCAATTGATGGAGCGCTACCCTAGTGGCTTTGGGCGTTACCTGGCTGCTGCTGAGTTTGCGTTGTCGATCCCAAAAGAGATTGCATTGATCGGTGAGCCGGATGCATCGGAGATGCGGGCGCTGGCTGATACTATTTTTACACCATTCCTGCCCTACAAAGTTGTGCTTTTACGTAAGCCGAAAGGTGACATAGCCATACCTTCGCCATTGCTTGAGCAACGTGAACAGATCGATGGTAAAGCAACAGCATATGTGTGCCAGAACTATGCCTGTCAATTGCCGGTGACAGATGCCACAGCACTTCGTCAGCAGCTTGGTGTTGGCTAAAGTATGACAAAGATGCCTCTACAGTGGAAATAGCTCTTCGACTGGCATGAGTTTCAGTGCTCCATTCGGACAGGCGCTCACACATGCCAGATCGTCATATCCATGACAAAGGTCACATTTATCAGCAAGATAGTCGATCTTGTGAGGCTTGAGTGGGATGACTGGGATTTTCATGCGTCGCATGCCACGCCAGAGCGATCCAAGTGGTCCACCATTCTCGGACGATTGTTTCGGGACACGTTGCACCGCATCATAGGGGCATGCGGGTATACAATCACCACAGCCGGTACATTGTTCAGTAATAATGAGTGCACCATCGTTGTTCCACTGAATAGCTTCTTCGGGACACACTTCGACACACTCTGCACCAAAGAAACACTGGCGGCAGGTGTCCACAACCTCTAGCTCGTTGATAAACATATCACTGGCGTGGAGGCGTGCGTGGCCATGACGCGTAACACATGCGGTTTCGCAGAGACGACATCCATCCTCGCATAATGCTGAGTTGCGTACCAGCACACGTGGACCCCGTAGAACACCACGATCAACGGCATTACCTAGTTGTTGAAGGTATTGATGATTACTTTGTAGACTTCTGTTTGCCGCATGGCGTTGTTTGGCAACTGCGTGCAGTTGCGCTGCGAGTTGTGGTTGTTCTTCCAACAGGTGATTGAGTGACTCACCTGGCAGTGCGAGGAGGTCAATTGGTGTGAGGGTACGAATGCTGGCACTATGGGCTCGTTTGTCTAGGAGAGCCATCTCCCCAAAGAAGTCACCCTCCTGAAGATGTGCGACCGTTTGTCCGCCACGCTCAACAATCACCTGTCCCGACTCGATCAAATAGAGTGCACTGCCTGGCTGACCTTGTTGAATAATCATTTCATTGCGATCAAATCGTTGTGGCTGGAATAGCTCTGTAATAGTTGAGCGCTCTGTTGGTGTGAGCTGGCTAAACAATGGCACCCGTTTTAAGATGCTTGTGGTGATACGCTGTCGCAGCACCTCCTGAAGTGCTACCGTCAACTCTTTGGACTCGGCCATTACATTACGAAGTTCGTCAAAGCGCATCTGGAGGGCGTATCCAAAGCTTTGTGCTCGTGCCGTCATGCCACAGAAAATTTCGCTTGAGAGCGGCCCAATGCCAAAACAATCCCCCTCATGCAATGTCCCAATTTCAATGTCTCGTCCCGCACGGTCGTGGAGCGTCAGGTCGATTTTTCCCTGGATAAGGATGTAGACAAACGGGAGCGCTTCACTTTCGTAGGACAACAACACATCTGGCACAAAAGCGCGTACAGTGCAGAGAGTCACTACACGTTCGAGTACAGATAAAGGAACGTTGTCGAAACAGGCGAGGTTGGCGAGCAAATCTACCTGTCGGTGCAGGTGTTCATGTAATAGGGTGTCTGAAACGGTACTCATGGTTTTGACCTTATTACACTAGCATAGTTGTTATCGTGTAGGACCGCAAGCCTCTTGGCATTTTGTGTCAGTCAGCTCTCGATCAGGGTTTTACTTTCGATTATTGTATCATGGTGTAGAGCCCGGTGCGATTAACACGTAATGAATAAATAAATGTCATTCGCCAAATTGACTCGCGGTACCTGCATCATTTGGCTGCCCCGATATCTTGCGCTCAAAGTCAGCAAGGGCGGTGGTCAATTGTTCTTGGCGAATCGCTGCTGTCATATCACCACGGGTACGCTCAAGCACCGCACGGAGTGCATCAGTTGTTCGTCGCAGCCCACCGGTGATAGCATCAGGATAGTCCACCGTAATTAAAAAACTGTAGACCTCGTCCATAATGGTCAAGAGTTCTTCGCCGCGTGCTACATCACCATGGCGCAGTTTGTCGAGGATAGCTCGTCGTAATTCCGATGCTGCTTCAGCCAGACCGTTCAGGTAAGCAGCCGGTTCAACATGTAGGGCAGCCGGGCTTGGTGGTGTATCACCGTGTAAGAATGCATAGACCAAAGCTGCTTCGGAATACTCCTTAAGCGCATCCTGTGTATAACCGGCAAACAATAATCCGGGGTGATCTGTCAGACTCTGACGCAAGTCGTACACAGTCTGGGTCGCATCACGGAGTAGTTTCTCTGCATCCGTAAAATTCCCCCGATGGACAGCACGAATTGCATTCGCACAGAGCCGTGTGAGGTTTCGTGACGCCGTTAAGGCGTGCTCACGTGCGCCATGTGTGGAGTCAATCTGTGTAACAGCATCTGCCACAACTCGTTCAATCGACATATGAAAATCCTTACTACTAACACCAATTGTCTGCCCATAGTATAGCGTGCTTTGCTATTCTTTGTGTAAGTTTTTTAGGGCAGAATATTCTTTGTCCTTGTTACCATCAATATTACCCATGTACTTACTTGCCGGAGCGGCATAAAGTCGGTATAGTAACACAGGCGTTCATTATTACAAAGAAATGTGCAGGATATGACAGACAAAATCACCCAACCGATGCGTATACTTTCGATAACTGCTCATCCCGACGACTCAGAGTTTAGTGTGGCAGGAAGCATGGCGCAATGGATAGACGATGGGGCCGAAGGGTTCTACTGCATTGTAACCGATGGCTCGTCGGGAAGCAATGAACCCGATCAGAATCTAGCTGAATTGGTCCGCATCCGCCATGCTGAACAGCGTGCGGCGGCTAAGGTTTTAGGTGTGCAAGAAGTCATCTTTCTGGACTTCCCCGATGGTACTCTGGAGCCAACAATGGAATTGCGACGTGAGCTGACTCGTGTGATTCGCAGGATTAAACCAGACCGTGTGATTGTCAGTGATCCGACAGAGGTGTTTTATGGCGATTCCTACATCAACCATCCTGACCATCGGGCTGCTGCGGAAGCTGCGATCTATGCGGTCTTCCCCAGTGCGGTGTCACGACCTATTTTTCCTGAACTCCTCGCAGAAGGTCTGGAACCCCACCAGGTCAAAGAATTGTATATCTGGGGAAGTGCTTCGTCAGATATGCATATCGACATTTCCAAAACTATGGAGCGTAAAATCGAGTCGTTGCGCTGCCACAAAAGCCAGGTTGATCCAGGTGATGGTCAGTGGTTGCGCGACTGGGCAGCGGAAACTGCGAAGGATGATGAGTTTGAGTATGCCGAAGCCTTTCGTGTGATGCGCCTCGTGAACGAAGATGAGTAAAACGACTGGAAACGAACCGATCCGTTTTTCTGTGGGCGACACTGAACACCATCAATCGGTGATGACACTTGTGGTAGCAGCACTTGGCAATGATGCCGCTGCCGCTGCCCAGCTCATTGCACGTGGAGGACTGTGGGTAGGGAAAAAGCGTGTCTGTGATCCCGAAGAGTTGGTTCAGACTGGCGACCATATCACCATTCGACGCCCTCCCACTGGTGTCTATCCCACAGTTACGTTTGACGCTGAGTGGATTATCTACGAAGACGAAGACCTCATCGCCGTCAACAAACCTGCGGAGATGTATGTTGAAATGACGCCCTGGGATATCGAAAGTAATCTCCGGGTGGCATTGCGTCGTTTCTTGTTAGAACGTGATGGCGAGGAATTACCCTTACATTTAGCCCATCGATTGGACTATGGAACCAGTGGGGTATTGCTGCTCTCGAAGAATCCAGAAGTTAATGCCAGACTCCAGAAATCTTTTGTTAAAAACATTGTTCATAAGGATTATTTGTGTTTGTGTGTGGGTGAACCGGAAGAGGATTCGTTTGAACTGGCAACAGGCCATGGGCGGAGTGCATTTGGCATTTTTCGGGTGTACACCTTTGAGGATATTGGCCGAGAGTTGCCAAATGGGAGCCATGTCAAACCAATGATGACCCGTTTTGAGGTCTCGCAACGGCTGGGTGATGCCACTTTGGTGTATGCTTTCCCTCAGACGGGCCGCACCCATCAGATTCGTCTGCATCTCGCATATCTGGGCCATCCACTGCTTGGTGATACGCGCTATGGTGGGCCAGCACTTTGGCGTAGTCAGGCCATACCACACCACCTGCTGCATGCCAGCCGCCTGATTCTACCCCATCCCAATGCTGATTATGAACTGGTATTGGAAGCGCCCCATCCTGCATGGGTTCCCGCATAGATCGAAAAGCTTGGTGGATTACTATATTGACAATCTTCAATATGTTTGTTATACTCCCAATCGAAAGGGAATACAAATATGACAGTGGATGTGACTCTTACTGAACGAAAGCGCGGAACACGTTGTTGTGCTGACAATGTCGACACCGGTCTGAGCGCTGAAGAAGCCCAACAACTTAGCGATGACCTGAGCATTCTGGCACACCCGATTCGCTTGCAAATTCTCGATATGCTCGTGCGTAACTCGGAACAGGTCTGTGTGTGCGATCTCGAAGCTGCTCTGCCCGTCAAACAGCCAACAATTTCACATCACCTTAAGCTGCTACGCGCTGCCGGGCTGATCGATTGTGAACGACGTGGTCTGTGGGCCTATTACTTTGTCCGCCGCGAGAAGTTGGCACAGATTCGTGGGCGTGTGTTTGGTCAACTCGATGCGTGGGTCTAGTCTATATTTTTTTGATCAGCATATCGAAGCTTATCGATGTTTCGGAGGAAAGATGACGACCACTATTGTCTCTGCTACAACGACGGATATTCCTGCGATTCTGGCGTTGCTTACTGAAGCTGGCCTTCCACATGATGGATTGACTGATCATTTGATGACCACGCTGGTGGCTAAGCAGGAGAATAAAATAGTGGGAAGTGTTGCACTGGAGATATACAGTGATAAAGCACTGTTACGTTCGGTTACTGTAGCAGCTTCGCTTCGTGGTCAGGGTTTGGGAACACGCTTGGTCGATGCTGCGCT
>JBCDFA010000363.1:0-7855 GCA_039178835.1 Chloroflexota bacterium | reverse complement strand
GTTTTTAAAAGTATGTGACTTTTATAAACTTATTTCTTACCTACCACGTGAGTTCGGATAAGAAATGTTTTCACATACGTACAGTTGTATTTCATGACATTAACCCTCCTCGCTTGTGGGGAAATGCTAAACTGCGGTGTAAAAAGTATATCTTTGCAACAGAACACCATCGACAAGCACTTCCTATCATCCATTTTTCGCTCAT
Source organism: Chloroflexota bacterium (assembly GCA_039178835.1). Taxonomy (GTDB): domain Bacteria; phylum Chloroflexota; class Chloroflexia; order Chloroflexales; family Roseiflexaceae; genus AL-N1. The sequence goes on along the minus strand of JBCDFA010000363.1, from coordinate 7,650 downwards.
CTTTCACTCATCATAGCCCAAAGTTTGTTACACCTGTTTCTTTGCATTGTCTGCAGGTTAGGTATTTCTGCGATTGAGCATTAACGCATACATGCTAGCAATCTGTATTAGTACCATATGAAGATGTCGTATGTTGATCGTAAGGGGGAATCAGCGATGCCCTGTGGATCTGAAACTATCTTATTGGTAGAGGACGAAGAAACCGTGCGAGTCCTGGCGAGCCGTGTATTACGTGGTCATGGGTACACGGTTATTGAGGCTGTTAATGGTCTCGATGCCTTACACGTTGTGCGGGAAGAATCTGAACTGGACATTGATTTGTTACTGACCGATGTAGTGATGCCGAAAATGGGAGGACGCATTCTGGTCGAACAATTAAGCTCGTTGTATCCTAATCTCAAAGTACTTTTTATCTCTGGATATACTGAACGGGCTTCTATTCAGAGCGGCAGTTTTGAATTACAGGCCCCGCTGCTCCAAAAGCCGTTTTCACCGGCTACTCTGGCAAATAAAGTCCGGGAAATACTAGATTCATAACTATACCTAAAATTGAGCAACTGTTCCATAGTTGTGTTGTAACGCCTTAGCGAGTGCTAGCTGCGCAACGGCCATATCCTGTACTGCAACACCGACAGATTTGAAGAAGGTGATTTCTTCTGCTGAAACCCGTCCTGCTACATTTCCTGCTAATACTTCACCCAGTTCGGTTACAACATGCGTGTCAAGCATCCCTTTATCACGTGCCTGAATGAGATCACCAGCTTCAGCCCAGACAGCACTCTGCTGGTCGATAAATACCCGTGATTGTGCAACGGTTGCTATTGGCACTTCACTCATCTCTGGCGTAAATGAACCAACACCATTAATGTGGGTTCCTGGTCGTAGGCTGCGATCATCGAAAAGTGGTGTCGTGGAAGATGTCGCACAACAGATAAGATCGGCTTCGGCAAGTGCCTGATCTGGTGATACCGCAATCTGGATATCTACCTGCGGCTGTTGATCACGCAATGCGATTGCAAATGTCTCTGCCCGTTCTCGGGTTCGATTGACCACCCAGATACGTTTAATAGGGCGAACTGCACAAACCGCTGCAACTTGTAACGGGGCCTGTGCACCTGCACCAAAGATTGCCAGCACATGCGAGTCGGTACGAGACAATGCACGTGTTGCGACACCAGAGGCTGCTCCGGTTCGCAATGCTGTCAGATAGGTTCCATCAATGATGGCTACCGGACGACCAGTTGTCGAGTCGAGTAACACCACCAGCGCATGAATGTTAGGAAGATTGTGATGTGTGGCATTGTCGGGGAAGATCGATACGACTTTGAGACCGGTTGCTTGACTGCTAGTGAGATGGGCGGGCATCACCAGAATGTGTGCATTAGTATCTGGCGGCTCCATATGGGTGCGTAATGGAACAAGAGTCTGGCCAATTGATAATGCTTCGAACGACGCAGCCACCGCATCGATTGCCTCGATCATTGGTACGGCCTGCCGTACATCATCTGCTGTAAGAATATGCATTGATTACTTCCTTTTGCTGGTAGCGCTATGTTGTAAAACGTTTTGGATCAAACATATCGATTCGATGTGCGGTGTTTCCATCGACTGCCAAATCAGCCAGGATTTCTCCAATCACGCTCGCAAATTTGTACCCGTGGCCTGAGCAGGGTGATGCAATGATTGCCTGTTCATAGACTGGGTGCGGCGTAATGACAAAGTAATGGTCTGGTGTCGTGGTATAAAGACAGGTCGTCGCATGCAACAGTGTATGATCAAGCGTCGGTATACGCGATGCAAGATGCTGGCGAATGGTCGTCACTTCTGATGGGTGAACGGTTCGATCAATAGTTTCGGGTGTACAGGGCGACTTGACACGGACAAATGAGACCTTGACGCCACCGGGAAACCCAGTCTGAGCCGGAAAGCCATACAATTCTAGTTGTTCATCGACCTGCCATACATAGATTGGAAACCGCTCTGGTGCAAAAGGATCAATGCCACCAATGGGATCAAACCAATAGAGTACCTGTCGGTCGACTTCGAGGGGCAACGATAGATCCAACATCTGTGATACCCAGGGTCCGGCGGTAATAACGAGGCGTGTTGCGGTGTACGTTGCTTTCGTGGTTGTAACCTCTACCCAATCCCCTGAACTGGCTGCCGCCCATTGCACGACAGGCTCTTCAAAATGGAGGTGAGCACCAAAGTGTGTAGCACGATCAAGATGGGCCAGTACAGTTTCCTCTGGGCTAAGAAAGCCCGCCTTGTGCTCATAGAGTGCGACAATATCTGACGCAGGGGTAAGTGGCGGATAGCGGCGATGGATTTCTTGTGCATCGAGGAGTTCATAGTCCAGGTTGTGTTCTTGTGCGCTATGCAAGCTACCTGCAACGACCTGGCTTTCAGATGTCCCAATCATCAGTCCACCAGTGATGGTGAGTAATGACTTGCCGGTATCGTGTTCTAGTTGTTCCCATAACTCATAGGCACGTAGCAACAAAGGGACATATGCCGAACCTTCCAGGTATGCCTGGCGAACAATACGCGAATAGCCATGACTCGAACCCTGGTTGTGGGCTGGTGTGAACTGCTCAAGACCAAGGACACGCTGGCCTCGTTGGGCTAGTTGATAGGCTGTAGCACTGCCCATACCACCAAGACCTAGAACGATAACATCATAATGCATAGATGTACTCTTTATTGTGTTGAAATTGCGTGAGATATGTTCTGCGTAAGTGTAATCATAGATAATTCATTGGTCAAGTATACGTTTGACATCAATAGAGAAGCAGCGTATGCTGTCAACACATTGTGTAAACAAAGCGTTAATAGTAGTATGCCAGGAGGCAATCATGAATGAAGCAACCGTCAATGGTATCCAGATGGCCTACCGTGATGAGGGACAGGGTGAGCCTTTGCTTCTGATCCATGCCTTTCCACTCACCCACGCTATGTGGGAACCACAGATCGCTGATCTGTCAACCGATCTGCGTGTCATTGCGCCTGATTTGCGTGGATTCGGTGCCAGCGAACTTGGTGATGGCCCAACAAGTATGGAGCAGTATGCTGACGATATGGCAGCCTTACTCGACTCTTTGGAGCTAGAACGTGTAGCATTGGCTGGGCTCTCAATGGGAGGATATGTGGCATTTGCATTTCTACGCAAATACCGCGCTCGTGTGACCGCATTGATCCTGGCCGATACGCGTTCCGGCCCTGATAGTGACGAAGGAAAGATGCTACGTGAGCAGAATGCGCGGATGGTCGAGAATCAGGGGCTTAAATCACTGTCCGAACAGATGATCGACAAACTTCTAACTCCTAATGCACCACCAAATCTGCAAAGCCAGGTACGCCAGATGATCGAGACCAACAATGGTCATGGGATTGCGTCTGCGCTTCGGGCGATGGCCAAACGCCCCGACTCAATACCCTTGATAAAGACCATTGATGTACCAACGGTGGTGATAGTCGGCACCAAGGACACGCTGACACCGCCCAGTGAGGCCCACACCATGAGTGCCAAAATCCCAAATAGTCGCTTGATCGAGATCGCTGACACGGCACACCTGACCAATATGGAAGATCCAGCAGCATTTAATGTAGGCCTGCGCTCCGTACTGCCTGTTTCGTTATAGATTTTGATTGTAAACCAGAACCTATTAGTTTTACGATACTTGGTTGGAAGGTATCTGTGTATGGTGTTGTGCTTCAACCTACTATCTTACAAATGTCCTGCTTGTTTTCCTCTTTCCATTTGCTGATTTTGAACTGATTACAGCATATCTCTGCACAACACTTACCCCATATTCCACTATAATAGATATGGTGTAGTTACTGACACCGTTTTTACGCTGGGTGTAACCTTTTACTATCCAACTGCGTATCTAGTTATAACAACCTTCTCAATTCTTATGGTGGAAGACGATGTCATTTTTGAGTTCTCTATTCGCTTGGTACAACCTGCTCTTTATGGTTGCGTTGGGCTGTAGTCTTCTATTCGCGCTACTACAGATAGTTGGAGGCAGTGGGGATAGTGACACTGCTGCCGATATTGATGCTGGTGGAGATATCGACATTGATATGGATGTTGATGTCGACATTGATGCTGGGGGTGACACAAGCACTGCATCTATCAATCAAGTCGGTGCTTCCAGCCCACTTGCTTTGTTGGGTATAGGTCGTGTGCCCATTATGTTATTGCTCACGGCCTTTACAGGGAGTCTTGGTGGTGCAGGACTGATCCTCAATACAGCACTGACAGATGCAAGTGGTAATTACCCATTGTGGGCATTTATCCCTGTGCTGATAATAAGTTTAGTTATTGCTACCTTGCTACTCTATCCCTTTAGTCGCTTCTTTGGGCGCCTTGCCCCCGATATCAGCACAGCAGTACGGTACGAGCAATTGGTTGGACGTGCAGGAGTCGTGGTAAGTCACACCGTAAGCACTACGTATGGACGCGTTGCGGTACGCGATAAATTTGGGTCGTTACACACAGTGTTTGCCGTTGTTAAAGATGGAGAGGCGTTGCCGGACCAGAGTGAGGTGGCATTGGTGAGATACGATCAGTCGCAACGCCGTTTCACTGTTCGGGCGCTTCGTCGATAGTCGTCTTTGGGAAGTAAGCGATTTATTAGGTACAAAGAAAAGAGAGTCATGTATGCCAATGCAGGAACTTGGGATTACGGTGGCAGCGGTATTTGGTTTTATTCTTCTGTTGATTCTGCTGACGTTTATGATTATCTCACGTCTCTATGTGAAGGCACCAGCAGATCGTGCGTATGTGAAAACAGGCGGTGGTAAACCACGTGTTATTGTGAATGGGGGCAGTATTGTGATTCCCGCATTCAACGAGATTTCGTGGGTCGACCTCCGCACGATGGATATCGATATTGAACGTACAGAAATTAATGCGCTTCTTACTATCGATCCACAATACGCCGATATTCGAGCCATTTTCTATATCAAGGTTAATCCAACAGCAGAAGACATTGAGCGTGCCGCACGGACCATCGGTGGTGAAGAGGTGAATACAAACAGTGTAAAGCGGTTGGTGGAGAGCAAGCTGGAAGGTGCACTGCGTGATGTGGCGGCTACATTTACATTGATGTCGCTTCATCAGGAGCGGGAGAAATTTGTTGAGCGGGTCCAAAATCTGGTACGGGCCGACCTGGCGGAGAATGGCCTCGTGTTGGAGTCAGTTTCGATTACAACGCTCAAGAGTGCACGCCAGGGTAGCTTTGGTATTGATGATGTCTTTGGTGCACAGGTAGCGCGGGCCAACGCAGAAGTCATTCAAAATGCAGTGAAGCAACGCAACGAGATTGATCAGACGACACAAACGGAAATTGCCAAACGAAACGCGACAGCAGAACAGGAACGCAACGAGATCGAGCGCGAAAAGGAGTTAGAAATTGCTCGACGAAATGCGCTATCACGTCAGGAACAGAACAACTTCGAGCGCAATGCTGAACTTGAGATTGCCACTCGGAACTCCAATGTTGAGCGCGATAAACTGACGCTTGAGCGTGATCTGTCACAGGCACGTGCGACTCAACAACGCGAAATCTTGATCCGTGAGTCGGAAGAAAAGAGCGCCGCCGATCAATCATCCTATGAGCAGCAACAGGCTGCAGAACTGGGACGTGTTGAAAAAGAGCGGGCCATTGCAGAGGCCGAACAATCCAAAGAGCAAGCAGTACGCCTTGCTGAACAGCGTAAGCAGCAGGCGATTCAGCTGGCGGAGCAGGAACGTGAACGTGAGGTACAGCGGAGCGAGGTGCTCAAGCAACAGGCGATTGAGGTTGCCAACCAGGAGCGCCTGGTAGCACTGGCAGAGCAGCAAGCCAAACAAGAAGAAGTACAGAAAGAGCGACTTGCCATTGCTGCCGAACGTGAGGCTGCCGAGCAAGAAGTATACACGGTACAGGAAACAGCTGCTGCGGAACGCGAGTCCAAAATTCAGATTATCAATGCTGAACGTGATGCCCAGCGGGAGATGATCAATCGGAAGAACGAGGTTGAGCTGGAAGCCTTTAAGCAGATCAAGGATGCAGAGGCCGATGCAGAAGCATTGAACAGAAAAGCCGATGCAGAAGCAACAGCAGCGATTAAAATGGCTGAGGCACGTCGTACGGAGGCGCAGGCCTCGTCCGATGCTGAGAAACTCCAAGCCGACGCGTTGCAGGCTATGCGGGCTGCGGAAGGTCTGGCTGAAGCAGAAGTCACCAAAGCACGGGCTGAGGCATCCTTCCAAGAGGCAGAAGCGATCAAAGCACGTGGTCTCGCTGAAGCGGAGGCGATCAAAGCACGTGGTTTGGCCGAAGCGGAGGGACAGCACGCAATGGCTGATGCATTGGCAGCCAACGAGGGGGTCGCACAGCGACTTGAACTTGAGAAGATCCGTGTATCGGCCCAGGTTGAGGTTGGTGTTGCACAGGCGAAATCGATGGGTGAAGCTGTCGCTGCCATGGATTTCCGCCTCTATGGTACGCCAGACACCGCACAACAGGTACTACGAATGATGAGTTTGAGCGACGGTATCGGCAATCTGTTGCAAACAGCCCCGGCACCATTGCGCGATGTAGGTGGTCGTATTGTCGACAGCTTGCTTCCTAATGGCAGCAATGGGCATGGTGAAAATCACGGTGCCAATGGACTCAATCTAGAGTCAGCACAACCATTGATTGCAGAAGCAAGCATCATATTAACGAGCCTCCTAAACGCTGAGGAGCGGAAACAACTTTCCGTGCGGAAAGCAGTTGAGCAGGTAGTCAATATCGTCGACGAAGATCAGCGTGCTGTGCTGTTACGTTTGCAAGGGTTGCTATCGCTCGTACCAGCCATTGCTGAACAAACTGTCGATGAAGCCATTCGGGGTATCTCATCTGGTACCACACCAGATGAGAGCAAGGGATCATAACCATATCGTACACTTGAGCACCATCTCTATGATGAGTTCTCTATACGAATAAGCGGGTAAACTAATACAAACCAGTGTTTCTGCTGTGTCTTTTGTGCCAGCACAAACGCTGGTTTATTGTATGGTCTATCTATACATCAGACTTCATTATGTATGAAAAATGACAGCACGTATATCTACAAAGGAACCTTTCGATGTCCTGAAATATCTAGGTAATGAGCCATATTCTTCATTGGAGTCAGGTAGAGGATTTTTTCGTGAAAAATGACACAATAAACCATTCTTTCATACTCAAAGCATTGTCGTTTATAACATGTACATCATGGCATGCGAAAATAGAAACAGTTGAGAAGGAAGTTACGAAGTAGGGTGAGCATTACCATACAGTTTACTATACTCAATGGTAGATGCGTCACAATTGAGAGCAACGAGCATTACAGTGGTGCAGAACCTGCCGTCAACATACTGCACACTGTACAAAAACACACGTTGATACGCCAGAAATTGTGGTCATGAATTCATGAGCGCACATGATGATTGTGTGAATGACATATCACAAGATGAATAAGTTTTCATATTAATATGAAAACACGTACAGACATTTCATCGGGTGATTTGGAGACTTACAATGTCGCATTACATTGAGGAGTTTGTATGAGTAATCGAACGCTCACGATAAACCATCTACCTTCGCATAGTTTTGCTGGTCCATCATTACCGGC
>JBCDFA010000362.1:0-7907 GCA_039178835.1 Chloroflexota bacterium | reverse complement strand
GATATGCTAGCGTCAGACAGAGAAACCCACCTGTGAGCAGAAAGACAAACAGTGTTTCAGCCATATAGAGGCTGGCAAAGGTCGCATGTGTCCATAACACAGCCAGAATGGCTGCAGCTACCAGACCTGCGTGACGGCTAAACAAGGCAACGGTGAGTCGATAGCTCAGATAGATAGTGGCAACACTCAGGAGCATGTTGGGCAGCGCTGCACGGTGTAGATCGCCGCCAGCCAGCCACAACGATCCGGCCAGAAAGAGCGGATACAGCGGTGCGCGTAGCCAGTGGTAACTCTCATAGAAAACCCATCCATCTCCAGCCAGTAGATCCTGTGCCACCGCGATATACTCCACCTCATCGTTGGCGGGCTGGTGCAGTGGCTGGCTCCACAGGAGTAAACGCAAGCCCAATGCAAAAAGTAAAATCAGCAGTAGAGGATGTCGCCGTACCCAGCCAACCACACCAATACGCTTCATGACGGTTCCGCCCCTTCCAGAGCCACTGCATCTACCATCACACCAATTGCGCGGCCATCAGGACTTGTCGGGTCGTAGCTGCGAGGACGAAACGTGTCACTCTGAATGGTCACCGTCACCGGTCCTGAGATATCCAACGGAAAGCTATGGGTTTCCCATGCGCCAGTTAATTCGATAGAACCTAACACCTGGCCATTGGCCAACACCACAACGGTTGGTGCTGGAGCATTCGCAGGCCGACCAGATGCAAGTTCCATGTTAAGCGTGGTGGTGCCGGATGGTGCGTTCAAATCTATTTCTGCTATATCTGTCGTCCAGCGGAATCCATCTTCTGGCAGCCTAAATCCATTGATATAGCCCAGATCAAGTCCGTCACCGATATCAAGTGACTCTGGCCAGGTCTGAACAGGTGCAAACACCTGCTGTGACCACGATTGCAAATTCTGGAGCGAGTTGCGCTCATAGGCCAGGGCCGTCTGTGCCGCTTCGTTCTGTCCGCGTTCCCGCTGAATCGCACCGTACAGCAACTGTGCGTATGGATGATCTGGCATAATGTCACGGGCCGTTCGCAGATAGTCGAGTGCCGATTGCGTATTGCCATCATAGAGATCGGCCCTGGCCAGCGCCACATAGGCGAGTACCGAGTCCTCATCGTGGACAAGGGCATTGCGTGCGTGGGTACGGGCCATCGCATGCTGATCTTCCGCAAATGCACGTTGAGCTTGCCATAAAGAAGTGTGTTTCCAGCCCAGCCGCCACGTCTCACTGACATACGGGCGATGCAACAACATAAGCCCCAGCAGTATCACGCAGGTTCCTGTGGCCGCAAACAAACGCAGGGTAGTGCTTCGCGGGGTTCGATTGACCAGCCAGACGAGCGACCACGCGGCGAAAGGCAACAGCACTGGGTAGAGCGGCAGTCGGTAGCGCAACTCGACGTGAAACACCAAACCAGTCAGAAGGATATAGCCAGCCCATGGCACAAAGACCCAGCGCATGTCGTTCAGGTGCAACAGAAATGGTCTGGTGCTGGGTGGGGGATGGGCCAGCCAGAGACCGATAGCACCTCCCAAAAGGATCAGCAGCCACAGACTATCGCCAAGGAGTAGCCGGAGCCAGATCTGCAGCGGTGGCACCCAGATCTCTGGGCGGTCGCTCATATCATCGAAGTATTGCAATGCAAAGAAATGTTGCGCTTCGCCCCATGCTTTGTTGAGAAAGCGCCCCGGATCAGCGGTGATAACCGCGACGCCACGCTCAGTGGCCAGCTGCTGTCGAGCAGCGCGGTCGTCACCAAGTGGGAAGAGTTGTTGTTTGACCGCCTCACGTCCGGCAGGGTCGTTATCGAGCCAGAGGTTTTCTGCACCAGTCGTATCAATGAGAATCATTGCGTCGTAAGTCAGATAGTTACGGATGGTCCATGGCGCAATCACCAGTGCCATAGTAAAGACAAGGGCAAACGCGGAACGGGTCGTGTGGCGCTGTAGGAACAAACGAATACGATAGCCCAGCGTGGTATACGAGGTACTAACCATCACAGAAGGTTGCACCAGCAGCCACAATACAGCCAGCGGCAACAATGGAAGTGCCACTGAGCGCAGCAGAGCTAATGCCCCCAGTGTGAGTCCCGCGAGGATGGGCCAGATCAGCGCTCTCCGGTCGCGCATCTGGAGCAACAGCCAAAAGAAGATGGTTAATCCAAAAAGAAAGAGCGTTTCTGTAAGTAGTTCGGTCGCATTAGCGGCCAGCGTGTAGTTCACTGCGACAAGCAACGCAGCCACCACAGCTATCGCGCGTTTGCGAAATAGGTGATACGTCAACGCATACATAGGAATTACCGTCAATGCGCTGATGACCGCCTGGACGAGACGCAACTGCTGCACCAACGAGTCAAAAACATAGATAGAAGCAGCCAAAAAGAAGGTATAAAGCGGAGGGCGCATAAAGTCGAGTTCTTCGTAGCGCCGTTCACGCAACAGTGTCAAGGCCGCGTTGAGATACTCCTGCTCATCGCCGCCGAGTGGATACTGCTCGTGCCAGCGCCAGACAAGTAGGCGTAAGCCCAATGCAAGCAGAAACAAACCAAGCACGATGAGCAAGGTAGAGATGCGCGTAGCTGCACCTGCTACTTGTGTGTTTGTTGTACGAGAAGATGGATTTTTCCTGCGGTATTCAATGGTAATATTCACGGTGCCACCTCGCGCAGTTCGGCCCGGTCGATTCGCACACCCAATTGACGTGGTTGTTCAGTCAGTGCACCCTGCTGGTTCAGATAGTCGGCGGCTTCGGGGATGAACGTGGGGGTACGCAATGTCACCACGACATCGTCTCCTAGTGGTGTTGGTGGCAATGTAATTGTCACCGTTTCTACTTCATTTGCAGAAAATGTGCCAGCCAGCTCATCGCCGATCAACACCTGTGTCACTGGTGCTTCTGACGCATAGGCACGCCAGCCACGACCATCGACACGCAGTTCGAGTGTTTGTGTTGCACCGTTGCCGGCTTCTGGAAAGCGCAACTGAGCCCCATCCGTGCACCAGCGGAAAGTCGCTGGAGGATCGATGCTGGTATCACCTTCGCCCAGATAACACCCCGCAATATAGCCGAGGTCAAGGTCACCCGCAAGATCAATAGCTTGTGTTGGAGCAGGATCAAGCCAGTCCCAGGCCCACTGCACTGGATTCGCATCGTCGATAAAGGTTTCCCCCAGCATAAAGCGTGCCTCGTCCAGGTTGTCCAGACTCCGCTGCAGATCACCATAGAGCACTGCAGCTTCTACATTTCTGGTAGCAGCGAAGGTCTCGGGCAGTTGGGATGATGATTGATCAAACGCCTGTGCCAGTTCGTCCAATCCGTCGTCTGGATGATCGTGATGCACGTCGAGCAATGCGGGCCCAAGTAGGCGAGTCTGGTTGGTGAGCACACCATTATCGAGCAACGCTTGCACCGTGGTACGATCATCAGCATGCAGCGCCTGCCGGAATGCCTCGGTGTTGTGATGCACTGGTCGTGATGTCAGTGCCAGCCAGGTTGAGTTGAGGCTGGACGGATGCCAGCCAAAGTACGATGTCAACGACTCATTCCTGGGCCACAGATAGGCGTAGGGTGCCGTGGCGATCACAAAGAGTGTTAGCGCAATGGCTACCCATGGCACCAGCCAGCGCTCCCAGCGGATGCCGCGTGCCGGTGCAACCATCGCAAAAGCGGCGATGATAAACGCAAAGGGCAGGAGTGGCAGCCGAAAGCGGTTGATCGCAAAGAGCATTGGTGCGACACCAATGTTGTAGAGCCACCATAAACCGATCAGCACGGCGAGGGCACGCGCTGGTCCGGTGAGCGTGCGCCATGCCAGCGCCCAGCCAATCACGGCCAGTGGCAGCACGATGACATAGAGCGTGTCGTCGAGCAAAAACAAGCTTAGGGTGTACCAGATTGGGAGTCGTCCGGTGGTGAATCCACCAGTGAAGCGCTCTGAGCCAGTGTAGTTAATCTGAAACAGATCCACTAGTTCCGTTAACGACTTAGTGGCAAATGCAATCGGGCTCTGCGTAATAAGGCAGACACCCTCGCTCATCATCGCGCTCTGTCGAGCAGCTTGTGTTGGTAAGGGGCTAATATCGGTTGCTCCGACACAGGTATCTGTTGCGAGTGGCGGGGCTTGCTCAGAAATGAGGTTGAGCACATAGTTCCGCGTTGAAGCATCGTTGCGACCACCTTCGGCAGCCGTTTTGGCGCCAAGCAACAGATTGAACCCGCCGGTTGTATCGACCAGCACTAAGCCACCATATACACGACTATTGTAGAGCGTCCAGGGCGCAACGATGCAGGCAGCACTGATGAGAAAGGCCAATACCGGGCTTATAGTGAACCAAGTACGCCATGTGGTTTTATTGGGCCAGAACAACCATGCAGCAACCAACGGCAAGAACAGCAACGTCAGACTACGAGTCAGTGTAGCGAGGCCGAAAATGACCCCGGCAATAATCAGGATGCGCCAGTCATAGCGTGTGCCGCTTGCATGATTTGTCTCATCTTTCTGTGCGAATGCAAGTGTCAAAAAACCACTCAGGAGCAGCGTGATATAGAGCGTCTCAGAGAGTAATATCTGTGGGTAGGTCGCAAACGGAAGATAGCATGCCATTAACAGTGCCGCAATGGTCGGGACAGCTCGCCGGGGTGTGAGTCGATGCCCCAGGTGATAGACCAGCGCAATATTGACGAGACTTAACGCGATCTGAGAGATATAGATCGGTGTGAGTGTGTCGCCGAAGAAGCGAAGATGTGCCGCCAGAAAGAGCGGGTAAATCGGTGCACGGGTCCAGAGGTAGCCCAGGTACCAGGAGAACCCACGGCCCTGCGCCAGCCAGTTTGCGGCAGAAAGGTATTCGCCCTCATCGGAAATAAAGCCAGTGCGTGGCAGATTGTCCCACAACAGTACGCGCATGACCAGACCGACAAGGAGCACAAGGAGTAATGGGAGATCGAGCACAAGACGAAGCCGCTCAAGAAGCGAAGAAGCTGATGTACGAGGCGCGGTAACACGTTTTGGATGGGTTGTGCGTTCAAGCTGACTCATTAAGCGTACTATTCATATCCTGAAATACACGATAAACGCCTGTTCGACCATCAAAGGCATCCTGTATACGTATACGGCTAGGTTCGCTCATTGGTACAGGCAATTGATCCTGTGCAAAAAAGCCGACTTCAGTGATTTCGTTATCGGGCTGCCATGCCTCTCGTCCGAGAATATGGGCAGTAAAAAATAATACAATATCATCTCTAACCGGCTTGGCATAGACGCCAATCAGGTGGCCAGTCTGCACGAGATAGCCACTCTCTTCACAGACTTCTCGCTCCAGAGCCACAGAGGGGGACTCACCTGCCTCCATGGCTCCGCCTGGATTGGTCCAGTGGCAAGCACCATAGTTTTGCTTCACACAGAGCAACCTTCGCTGTTCATCAAAAATCGCAGCGAATACCCCGACTGTTGGCATACACAACTCGCTTTCATAACGTTCCATTTCGCGCCCGCAGTGTACGATGAATGAGGAAACAATGCAAGCGAGGGGACTACCTGTCGGATTCTAGCGCAGAATATCAGTACGTGTAAACAAATATATTGTTTGTGAATGTTTAATAAAAAATAGTAATGATTGTGTACAAGCGGAAGCCTGCTGGCACATGCGGAAAGTTACTGGCATACCCCACAGAGTTAAAACGTCATTTGTTCACAATCTACGAGCTATGCTCGTATCTCTTGTATACGTGTAGAATCAGTAAAAAATTTCATTTTGTGAGGTGTATTCAAATCTATTCCTGTCGTTTTGAACATTCTTTGAGCACTACGATCTTCCCCTTTGACTATGAGCGTGCTATTGTACGGCACAAGTGTAGTTTCCAAAAAATTCCCTATAACAACTTAGTCATAGTTGACGATATAGAAGTTTGAACGCCGGGTTTCGAAACGACATGTTTTGAAGATGAGGAAGTATTGGGGTCGTTTCTGTCCCGGATCTTATTTTTTATCAAGGAGACGTCGGTCATGCGCCTTTTACACGCATTTGTTGTGCTTATTGTCAGCACTATCATTGTTTCCAGCATTATCATCGTTGCGCCACACACTAATGCGGCAGACGAACCAAATGTTTTTATCAGCGCCAGTGACATCGCAGCTATCAAATCACAGGTTCAGGCAAACAACGAACCGTGGAAATCAAGTTATAATCGTGTTTTGAGTGATGCCAATGCAGCACTCGACAAGGGGCCCTACCATGTAGCCAAGAATGGCGGTCCGAACGGCGGTCGTGACTACCGTACCGAACTCCCGTATTGTGGTTGGAAGCGTGTCGACGGGAAAGACCCAGACTGTCGTGATGGCCAGATCAACCCGCAGGCTGATCGTAGAGACTATGAGGAAGCAATCAATTTCGGGGCTGCCGTGCGCGATCTCGGGTTAGCCTATGCATTTACGAATGATGAGCGCTATGCACAACGAGCCGCCTATCTTATTCGTGTCTGGGCGATTGATTCCGACACACGTATGAGTCCAAAATATACAGACAATCAATCACGGATCGAGCTGTCAATTACCATGCCTGGTGCCTTTTATGGTGCCGACCTCATTCGGGGATCATCTTCATGGCCGCAAAATGAACAGGATGCTTTTGAAGACTGGGTCGACGATTTTCTTGGCACCTCACGCTGGACCGCCTCGAACAACTTTGAAATCTGGCGCTTGGTCACTATCGCATCTGGTGGTGCCTTCCTGAATGACCAAAGTGAGTTAAACTATGCTTTTGATCGCTACAAGCAGGTATTGCCAAGCCACATTGGCGAACAAGGTCAGATGACTCAAGAGTTGGGACGCACGAAATCACTCACCTATTCACTCTACTCGCTGAACGCCCTGACACAAATCGCAGAGATCGCCAGTCATAACGGTGTAAACCTCTACGACTATACAAGCGGTGGTCGAGGACTCAAAACTGCACTCGATTATCATGCTCCGTTTTCCATTGATCAATCTTCATGGTCACGTCAGCAGATCTCTCCAATTGAGTCACGAGATATCTCCCACTACGAGATGGCTTACAATCACTTTGGTGAAGGTCGTTACCTACAGGTTCTACAGGAGTGGGGACGACCACTCTTCGAGCGCCGCACGATGGGCTGGGTTACCTTGACTCATGCACGTTTAGAAGGTGGTCCAAGTGAGCCGAGCCCGACACCACCAGCGCCTACTGAGCCACCAGCACCAACACCTCCGCCATCATCAGACGTTGAGATTACAGATCTTACTGGTGTCAGTAACGACACAACTATTCAAGGGAATCTAACATCTGAGGCACAGGTAAGCGGATCCGGTGTCGAACGTGTTGATTTTACGCTCAGTGGTCCCGATGGCTATGTGTATGAAAAGACTGAAAAGCACGCCCCCTACTCCCTGGCTGGTGACGAGAACAATGGCCAAACATTGAAATCGCTGGACACAACTACCATGCCAAATGGAGAGTATACACTAACAGCAACAGCGTTCTCATCAAATGGTAATGATGAACGAGTAGAGCAGTTTGTGGTACAGAATGGCAACGATGGCGGTGGCGGGGGTGATGATCGTATCAGTGTGCCAGGAAAATTTGAGGTGGAGGACTATGTCGATTATTATGACAAGAGCCCTGGCAACAACGGCGACTCGTCCTACCGCAATGATGATGTCGACCTGCGCAACTGTACCGGCAATGAAGACGGCATCTGTGCTGGCTGGTGGGACTATGGCGAGTACCTCAGCTACGATGTCCAGATTGCCGCCGCTGGCGACTACACTATGGTGGTGCGCGGCGCCACTGCCCGCGATGATGTCCAACTGGCCGTGCTCGTCGATGGCAACGAAGTCAGTCGCATCTCCCTGGCCAATACCGGTGACACAGGTGTC
>JBCDFA010000361.1:0-7951 GCA_039178835.1 Chloroflexota bacterium | reverse complement strand
TGGGGCGCTATCGATGGCCCGGCCCATGATCGGGGACGCACCAATGTCGACTTGATGATGAATCTCGCATTGTTGTTCTGGTGTACTGAGCATACCGGCGATCCACGCTATGCCCGTATTGCCGAGTATCACGCACGCACAAGTCGTTTTGTGCTGGTACGTCCTGATGACTCAACGGTGCATGTAGCCGACTTCGATCCAGAGACCGGCGCGTTTTTGAAACACGCGACTCATCAGGGTCTGAGCGAGGCATCTTGTTGGTCACGTGGCCATGCGTGGGCGGTGTATGGCTTTACCGAGGCATATCAGTATACGGGTATTCCGGCTTTTCTGACCGTGGCGCGGCGGCTGTCCCATTACGCCATACGAGAGGCCCCACCTGATTTAATCCCGTACTGGGATTACGATAGCCCAGATATTCCCAACACGTTTCGCGACACGTCTGCGGCGGCTGTGCTGGCTGCCGCACTGCTTGAACTGGCCACCTGTGAAAGCGATGAAAATGAGCAAAAACGCTGGTATGACTATGCCGAGGCCCTATTGCTTTCACTCTGGCAGAACTACTCGACACGTGGTAGCACGATGCCGGCCATTCTGAGCCAGGGTTCGCGCTCAGTTCCGCATGGTATGGCCAATCATGCGCTGATCTATGGTGATTACTACTTTGTGCAGGCACTGACCAAATTGCTTAGACCGGATCTGGCGGAGCGTACTTTTTCGCCACCCGTATCACCTCAGGTGATGTGATAGACATATCCACGATTTAGCCACAACAAAGGTTTACTGGTATGGTAACACAACAACAAAGGATACAAAGATTGCCACGGCTGCGAATGCGGCAGCTCGAAGCTCTTGCCGGATATCTTTTTATCTCGCCCTGGGTTATTGGCTTTCTTATCTTCACCATCGGACCGTTAATCGCCTCGATGTATTTTAGTTTGACGGAATGGGATCTTATCGGGACTCCAACCTTTGTTGGTGCGGCGAATTACACGGCGATGCTTGAGGACCAGTTCTTCTGGCAATCATTGCAGGTGACCGCACTCTACTCGCTGGGGCGTGTACCGTTAGGTATCATCTTCGGTCTGCTGGTTGCGCTCCTGCTCAATCAGGAGGTGCGTGGCATTGGCATCTGGCGCGTCATTTACTACCTGCCAGTCGTGCTGCCAACCGTTGCGATCTCGCTGTTGTGGCTTTGGATCTACAACCCTGAGTATGGTGTCCTGAATTGGTTTCTGTGGACGTTCTTCGGTATCGAGGGGCCGGCGTGGCTCCAATCCGAGACGCTAGTGCTCCCTTCACTCATCGTGATGGCAGTCTGGACCATGCTGGGTCGTTACATGATTATCTACCTTTCAGGATTGCAGAGCATTGCGAACGAGCTGTATGAGGCGGCCAATATCGATGGGGCACGCAGTTGGCAAAAATTCTTTGCCATTACCCTGCCGATGCTGACGCCCATTATTTTCTTCAATCTGGTGATTGGGTTGATTGACTCGTTCAAGATTTTTACGCAGGCATACATTATGACTGATGGAGGGCCACGGTTTAGTTCACTCTTCTATGTGTACTATCTCTATCAACACGCATTTGAGCGCTTTAATATGGGATATGCCTCGGCACTTGCGTGGGTGTTCTTCGCCATCATCATGGTATTTACGCTCCTTATCTTTCGGTCGTCCAAGTTGTGGGTGTACTACGAAGGCATGGATCAGGAGAAGAACTAATCATGGCAATCAATACACAAGCCCCACAATCAACTAGGGTTCCTGTACAGACGTATCGCCTGCAACGGTTGTTCAAGCGAGCATTGCTCTATATGGTTCTTATTTTTGGCGCTGTGCTGGTGCTCGTGCCGCTGGCCTGGAGTATTAGTACGTCATTGAAGACAACGGCACAAGCGCTTACCTTTCCGCCGGTCTGGATTCCGGAACCAATTGTCTGGCGCAACTATGTGGATGCGCTGACCAGCATGCCCTTCCACATTTTCTATGCGAATAGCTTGATTATCGCGATCCTGCGGGTGGTCGGTGTCCTGGTCAGTAGTTCGCTGGTGGCCTACGGCTTTGCACGACTCCGTTTCCCTGGCCGCAATTTCCTCTTTATTCTGGTGCTGAGTACGCTCATGATCCCCTTTCAGGTCTTGATCATTCCACGTTTTGTGTTGTTCCGAGAACTGGGATGGCTGGACTCACTGGCTCCACTCATTGTGCCCAGCTTCTTTGGTGGTGGTGCATTGGCGATCTTCCTGTTGCGCCAATACTTTATGACCATCCCAACCGAACTTGATGATGCTGCGAAGATCGATGGATGTGGGCCGTTCGCTACGTTCTGGCGCATTATGCTGCCACTTTCCAGACCAGCGCTAGGGGCCGTGGCTGTCTTTGAGGTGCTCGATACCTGGGACGATTTCCTTGGACCACTCATCTACATTAGCTCACCGGAGAACTTTACGGTGGAGCTGGGACTCAACGCGATGCGGACCGAATATTTTACTGAGTGGAATCTGTTTATGGCGGCTTCATTAGTGGCGATGGTTGTTCCGATTAGTATCTTCTTTATCGCACAGAAGCATTTTATCAGTGGTATAGCAATCGCAGGGTCTGGTGGCGTGAAGGGTTAGCATCATTGTTGTGTAACCCTCTTTAGCGATAATAGTCCGTCCGTAACAAGTTCCTACTTGTCTACAACAAAGGAGAAAATCAATGCAGATTCAACTCGCACGGCAGCCATGGTACGCTGTTATCACTCTTATCTGTGCTGCGATACTTATCGCAAGTTGTGGTGGTGCTGGTGGTGATACAGCAGCAACCACAGATCAATCCTCGACTGAGGGCTCGGGAGATACAGTAGCAAACGGTGAGCAGGTGACACTCCGTTGGTATATGCGCTGGGATCAGGCCCGCCTGGACAGTGTAGCTACCCCTGTGATTGAAGCTTTTGAGGAGCAGAACCCCAATATTAATATCGAGATTGAGAATGTTGGTTCTGGGAGCGAATACTGGACCAAGCTGCAAACGATGATTGCGGGCAACACGGCTCCTGATATCATCTACCCTGCAACGCATCAGGCTTATGCTTTGGCGTCTAAAGGCGCATTGGTCAATCTTGATACGTACATTGAGCAAGATGGTGTCGATATGACCCAGTATGATCCGGCGATCCTCGATCTCTACACCTATGAGGAGGGTGTGTATGGCCTTCCGCTCGATACCGCAGCACTCGCAGTGTTCTACAACAAAAACATGTTTGATGAGGCCGGGTTAGAATATCCTGCCGAGGGTTGGACATGGGATGATTTTTTAACAACTGCACAGGCGCTCAGTCAAGATACTGATGGTGATGGTCGTACTGATCAATTTGGTGTTGATGATTGGACGGCTTACTGGCCTGTGATTGTTTGGTCGAATACTGGCCATGGTATTTTCGATGATCTGCGTCAACCGACAAGCTGGCTGTTGAGTGAACCTGAGTCGGTGGAAGCTATCCAGTGGTTATCTGATCTCTCAAACGAGCATGGTGTTATGCCGACGGTAGAGGAACGTGCCGACATCAGTGATATGTTTGTGGCCAACAAGACCGGTATGAAAATCATTGGTCATTGGCGGGTGCGGCAGTACATGGAAAATGTTGAAGACTTCGAGTGGGATATTGCACCGCTTCCACAGGGTGAGATTGTCGCTAATCGCAGTGATGGAAGTGCCTTTGCTGTCACGACCCAGTCGGAGCACCCGGAAGAAGCCTGGCAGTTTATCAAATTCCTGGCTGGTCCAGAATCCTTTGGTGTTGACTTGCTGTTAGACTTGCAACAAATGACGCCGGCGTTAACCGAATTTCAGCAAGCAGAAGAGTTTCTTAATCCAGAATCGCTTCCAGGTGTGAACAAAGAGGCATTTTTGTCAGGACAAGAGAATCTCTTCCCAATGTATGATCCTATCCATCCCGTGTATGATGAGATTGAGACCATTCAGAACTCAGAATTGGCTGAATTGTGGAATGGCAATGTGACCGCTCAGGAGGCGGTGGAACGTATGCAGCCACAGATTGAACAGATTCTTGGGGGTATGTAATCAAGTTCAAAAGAAAGTCTGCGTAGTAGGACTTTTGGCTCAATATACCTCTTGACATGTATGACGCGCTGTGTTATATTTAACGCAGTGCGTTATGATCAAAGGAGCAGGTACATGGCAAATCCCATTGTAGATACAGCCCAGAAAAGTGTTCGCGCATCTGTTGGTGCAGTGGCGTTGGTTGGCGATCATATTACAGAAACGTTCAATAAATTCACTGATCGTGGCAAAGTTGTTGAGCAGAACGCCCAAGATTGGTTCAAAGAAACAACCGGCCAAGTTAATGGTAATGTTTCAGAGGGCGAACGCTTGGTAGAGGCGAACGTCACCAAGGCACAAGACCAGTTTGAGCAGATTCGCGAACAGGTTTTTGATACATTCAACCTACCTTCCTATACTTCGGTACAAGTGTTGAATGAGCAGATCGCACATCTCAGTGTCCAGATTGACGATCTGTATGATGAAGTACTGGGTGTTGCTCCTGTGGTACCGACTGTGCCACTGACCGATTATGACAAACTCAATGCAGAAACGATTATTGATCAACTGCCGCAATACGATGAGCCGACACTTCTTGCTATTCGTGACTATGAGAAGGCTCATAACAATCGTGTTACGGTATTGCGAACGCTTGAGCGACTCCTTGTTGAGCGCCATGCATTGAGTAGCACTGAAGTTGAGACGACGGTTGAACCATTTCCACGATATGATGACTTATCCATGGATAACCTGCTCAACCGCGTCGCAGACCTGAGTGAGATTGAGTTGCTCCATGTTCAGAGCTACGAACAATCTCACCAAAATCGCCTGACCGTTCTTGAGGCAATTGAGCTTCGTCTTACAGAAAAACGAAGTGCATAGGCCAATGGCCCGCGGTCAGCTTAACTAGATTACAGGCTCCTCCTACTTATACAACGAACGGCTAGTCTCTGTAGCGCCCATAGAGCTGGCCGTTTGTTGTGTTTTCTTTTTGGCGAAACCAGATTTTGTGTTGGTCATGCCAGAACCACTCAGGCGAGTCAATGGCTAGTGGTAGTCGTTCCCATCCCGCCTTGATACGCGCTTCTGTCTCTGGCCAACTCTGCACACCACTGATTGAGTCTATTGCTTCTACGGCACACGCCCCTACAGCACAGGCAGTGGAGAGCGTTTCCTCAAGCGACATGCCACGCAACAAACCCATCAAAAAGCCTGCAATAGTGGCATCCCCTGTGCCAGTTGTGCCAAACACATTGGTTGCATAACACGGCGCCCAGACCTCCCGATCTGCCCAATCGGTGATGCGTTGAGGTGTTGCACGGCCCATATGCTCTAGTCGTTCAGCGGTCCGTAAGTATAATCCACGATGCCCTGCTTTCAACCCAACAATTTTTGTGCCCATGTCAAGCAGTTGCTGACTTAATGCGGACAGCATCGCTGGTGTTACGCGATCTATCATTGGTGTGGGTGAGGTTTTGCTCGCCAGTCGATCAAACGTGGCTCGATCCAGCATGAGCAATAATTCTTCAACGCTGGGCAAGAAGGTATCTACATATGGTAGGAGTTGCACAAGAATACGTGACCAATCGACCTGACCCGATGGACCGTTCGGGTCAGGCATGGTCATGTCGAGTGAGGTGGTGATGCCGGTGGCCTTGGCACGCTGAAACAGCTCGACGAGTTCAGCGCCGGCGTTACGATAGAGCCGTTCCATTAGTGGTGGGTAGCCAAAGTGCAGTAGACGGGCATCGCTAAGTGCTGCGTAGTCAATATCATCAGCACCGAACGTTGCATTACAACCAGGTGCATGGATAAACATACGATCTATACCGGGAGAGCTGAGGATAATAGTGTACGAGGTTGGGGTGCCGGATGAGATGATCATTCCCTTGGTGAGGTCCGGGTCATATGTATCCAGCAAAGAGCAGATAGCTTGGCCGAAGAGATCGTCACCGATTTTCCCCATCAAACGGGTGGAGACGCCTAGCTTATGGAGTGACAGTCCAGTATTCGATACAGGGCCACCTGTCGAAAAGAGCGCAGAACCTGCTTCTAAGGTATGTCCAGGGATCAATTGAGCAGCGTTATGCAGTTCAGGAATAATATCCAGACAAATATGTCCTGCGACGATGGCTTCTATCTGGTCGTGCATAGCTTGTTCCCATCCAATGCAGAGCCATGCTGGTTATTTGATATCCAGGGTCTGAAACAGCAGTTCACCAAAATTCGATGGCACAGGATATGTTCCTACTACGTGGACTCGCCAATCGCGTGTTGGCTCATTATAGATAACAATATGATCTTTGTCGGGGTTATACAGAGCAATAATCACACGTTCGGGTGAACCATAAGTCATCGTTATCCTGAATGGCTCTTGTGGACCCTGAATAGCCGGGTCAATCTCTCCATGATCTTCTGGTTGTGAGAGTAATTGAATGAAATCCTGTATCATTTGTTGATTGGTAACCGTTTGTTCATTGCCATTTTGGGTGTTGATAAATGTTATCTGTTGTGTGGCTGGTAGTCCTAACTGACCCACATATTGAGCAAGAGTCGGGGGAGGTTTCAGATCAACATGGTTGACTCCCTGAGGTGGGTCAAGCCCCAGCATCTGGCGTGCATCTGTGATAGGAGCACAAGCAGCTATAAAGATAACAATGCCAATAAGTGACAGACGACACATTCGTTTGACTACTGCCATAAACGCAAGCTCTAGACTCATGATTTCAAAGTAGCTGGCAGTGTCAGTATAGCATAGTAATTTTTATAGCCAGGTCTGTGATAAAATATTGCTCTCTTGGCAGAACCTTTTTTTTATGCTATTATACGTACTCTCAGTACGTTTCAGGAGATCTGTATGTCATTAAGTCAACCACTCTATGTTACAAAGTATGGGTCTGCCTATTTAGGAGATTCTCTAAAGTTGCTAGATCAATTAGAACCTAACTCTATTGACTTGGTTATAACATCACCACCATTTGCGTTACAGAGAGAGAAAAGTTATGGTAATGTTGACCAAATAGCCTATGTTGATTGGTTATTTGCCTTTTGTGAAAAAATCCACCATGTCTTGGCTGATCACGGAAGTTTTGTTCTTGATCTTGGAGGTGCATATCAAAAGGGGCGTCCAGTTCGTTCACTGTACAATTATCGAACACTTATTCGCCTATGTGATGAACTTGATTTTCGGCTAGCTGAAGAATTCTTCTGGTATAACCCTGCTAAACTTCCGTCTCCTATTGAGTGGGTCAATAAGCGTAAAATTCGTGCAAAAGATGCGGTAAATACGGTTTGGTGGTTATCAAAGACTGACAATCCTAAAGCCGATATTACACGTGTCTTAGTTCCCTATTCTGACCGTATGAAAAAACTCCAAAGTAACCCTGGAGGCTACTATCAACCCAAACTTCGACCTTCAGGTCATGATATTGGAAAAAGTTTTGCAACTAACAATGGTGGTGCTATTCCTTCTAACTTGTTGCAAATTTCAAACACTGAAAGTAACTCCCGATATATCAAATTATGTAAGTCGGCAAATGCTTCTGTCCATCCAGCTCGATTTCCGCAAAAGTTACCGGCTTTTTTTATTGAATTTCTTACTGACCCTAACGACATGGTACTTGATATATTTGCTGGCTCAAATACCACTGGTATTGCTGCTGAGGGATTAAATCGTAAATGGATTGCATTTGAGCAAGAGAGAGCGTATTTAGCAGCTTCTGTATTTCGTTTTATAGATGATAATTTATCAGTTACAGATTCTAGTTCATTATATAATCAGTTAATGAGTAGTGATAAAACGTTACAACTTCCACAAAACTCACAATTAACATTAGATGTATTTGATACTTAGATATTCTATTCTGGTAATTCAAACGTTTCTTGCCTTATAATCTCTTTTT
>JBCDFA010000360.1:0-7953 GCA_039178835.1 Chloroflexota bacterium | reverse complement strand
GGTAAGTCATTAGCGCAAACCGAATTCGATCCAGAGTTTGAGAATGTGCCCGAAACGCTAGGGTTCTTCCGTTTTTATGACACCGGTGCGGTACTATCTCGTCTGCTCGATCTCCAAAACATTGTATGGAAAGCTGATCTGTCAGCAGGGAAGACTCATTACGACATTATTAAGGAACACTATGATATGAAAGAGTTTGACACGCTTGTCGAATCCGCAAAAAGTACCTACAATTTTAATGAATTGTTGGAGAAGGGGAAAGTTGCGGCAGATATAGCGGCCAAACAATCACGTGATATTTTTGACGACGGTGAAGAAGAAGGCGAAGAAGCATTTTCGACGGTGTTTCTACCACTGATAAGCTAATGGTATGCGATTGTGGCAGGTACTTCCTTCGTGAATACGGGAGTACCTGTCGCGTATGTTGGGTGTGGGGGATGCACTAGTTTATCGTATTTGATAACATTGGAATGACAGCATGTTGCAGGTTTTTCGTCGGTTGCATTACAAACTCACGCTTTCGTACACGATTGTGACGACCATCGTTCTGGTGGTGGTCAATTTCTTTGTCAGCTTCTTGGCTTTTGAGCAGTTAGACCAACAGTTTGTTCCAGAGCAAGACGTGCCAGCCATCCTGGCACCGGCGTTAGCGCAGTTGCCGTTTTTGCTGCAAACCTCTTCAGAGTCGACATTAACATCATGGGCAACCGTAATCTTTAACAACGGTGCCATTACTGTCGAGAATGATACTACCCAATTTGTGGTCTCAATGCCTCGCTTGACGTTACTCGATGCACAGGGCGAGGTGGTAGTCGAGGAAACCGACAGTCAACTTACCGCCGACCTGCCATCTTTTGCCCAATCAACAGACATCACTCGATACCTTACCACCGATATCGTTCGTATCGATCTGCCTGAACTTGATACGGTTATCATTGTTATCCCTGTTATAGAGTCGAGTGATATATGGGGGTATGTAGTCGTTGAGCTTTTTGGTCTTGAGAATACTTTGGTCGCATGGCTGCCGACTTTTTTCTCGACACTGGGGGAATCGCTGGTGTTGAGCCTGTTGATCGGCACACTGTTTGGCTACTTTATGTCACGAGGTCTGGTACAGCGGTTGCGCCAGTTGGGTGATTCATCGGAACAGTGGGCGCAGGGCCAATTCGCCGTTCGTGCTCACGACTCGGTTGGTGACGAAATCAGCCAATTAAGCAACAATCTCAATCAGATGGCGCAGCAACTCGAAATATTGGTCGAAATGCGTCAGCAACTGGGCGCACTCGAAGAACGCAGACATATTGCGCATGAACTGCACGATACGGTAAAACAGCAACTTTTTTCAACCAATATGCATCTCTCATCGCTCAAAGTAGCGCTGGAAAGGTCTCCCACACAAGCAAACGCTATTGTCGATGACCTCCTCAAACTGAACCGACAGGCCCAACATGAACTGGTGATCCTCATCGATGCGTTGCGTCCCGCAGCCCTCGCTGATGTCGGGTTGGTGCAGGCCATTGAGGCATATGTGAACGATTGGCAAAAGCGAACCAGCGTGATAGTTGAAATGGCTGTTCAGCATGAGCAAGCACTATCATTTGTGTATGAACATGCACTCTATCGTGTTGTGCAGGAAGCGCTCAACAATGTGGAAAAGCATGCGAATGCCGATAGCGTTATCCTCAAAATTGTGTGGTCAGACAGCCAGGTGACGATTACTATCCAGGATAATGGCCAGGGCTTTGATGTTGCACGCCAAGCCAAAACAGGCTATGGTCTGAGCACTATGCGCGAACGCCTGGCCAAACTCGGCGGATCGGTTGAAATTCAATCAGAGCATGACAGAGGGACAACAGTTATTGCCGCCATACCAAAGGAAATTACATGAGTGAGAACATTAGTGTATTGCTTGTTGATGACCATAGCATCGTGCGACAGGGAGTCAAACTATACCTCTCCATGCAGCCAGATATCGATGTTGTTGGTGAGGCCAGTTCCGGCGAGAGTGCTGTGCAACAGGTAGAGGAACTCTTGCCCGATGTCATCCTGATGGACCTGCTCATGCCTGGTGGTATCGATGGTGTTGAGACAACCCGTCGCATCAAGCTGCTGGTCCCAAGCACACAGGTTATTGTGCTCACCTCGTATCACGAAGATGAACACATCTTCCCCGCGATTCGGGCTGGGGCACTTTCGTATGTCTTAAAGGATATCGAGGCTGATGATCTCGCCCAGGTTATTCGCAAAGCAGCGGTTGGTGAGGCTGTGCTTCATTCTCAGGTTGCTGCCCGTGTCATCAAGGAATTAAACGGCACACGCCTCGACACGGTTAACCCCTATGCGCTCCTCACCAATCGCGAACTCGAAGTGCTGCAACTCCTGGCCGATGGTATGACCAACAACGAGATTGCAGAGCAGATGGTCGTGACGCTGAAGACGGTGCGAACACATGTTAGCAATATTCTCGCGAAACTCCATCTGAAGGATCGCACCCAGGCCGCAGTATATGCCTGGCGAGAAGGTGTGGTACGGCGCTTATAGCCGCAGTTTACGAATCGCCGTTCTGTTTCTCGCTCAGCATGCGTGTTGCCAGGTCTGGAAGTTGTTTGATCGGTCCAGTACGGACGGTTGTTGGTGGCAGCGAGTTGAGAAAGGTCTGGCCATATTTTTTGGTCAGCAACCGTTTATCGAGCAGTGCCACAATGCCACGATCTTCGTGTGAGCGGATCAAGCGACCAAAGCCCTGTTTGAAGCGCAAAATCGCCTGTGGTACCGCGTAATCATGAAATGGCTCATTAAACTGCTCAGAGCGTGCCGCAAAGACCGGATCATTTGGCACACCAAAAGGTAGTTTGGCAATAACCAGCACCGAGAGCGCATCGCCGATGACATCAACACCTTCCCAGAAACTGGTGGTCCCCAGGAGCACTGTTTGTGGAAAATCCTTAAAGCGCTGTAGAAGTGATCGACGTGAGCCATCAATACCTTGTCCAAGTACGGCAATCCCTACATCTTCGAGTGGCTCCTGAATAGCGCGATAGGTCTGACGGAGAGCGTTGTTGGCGGTAAAGAGCACCAGTGTGCGTCCTTTGGTAGCCGTGCATAGTTCGAGCAACGCATCTTCAACGGCAGGCTGATACCCGCGCTGATTGGGCTCAGGAATGTCTTTGGGAATATACACTAATGCCTGTTGCTGATAGTCAAATGGTGAGTCGAGTTGGCATTCTTCGGCTTCTCCTATGCCCACCCGTTGTTTGACATAATCAAAACTATGATCGACGGTGAGTGTGGCTGAAGCCAGTACACTTGTCTGCTTTTGAGCAAACAGATTGGCCTGGAGTAAGTCGGCGACGGAGAGTGGGGCAGCATTCAAGGTCAGAATGTCACGGTGGCGGTCATGTGTGATCCACGTGATGAACTCTTCATTGTCGCCAAAAACGACGTGCCCCATACTGACACGTACATCGGTTGCAAAGCGCTTGAGCGATTGAACACGCAAGAGTAAGGCATCATAGTCGAGTAGTTCAGCTTCCTCTAGCTCAATCAGTAGAGTCTCAAGTTTGCCCAGCCCATCGCTGATCGTAGAGAGTTGGAGTCCGAGATTCTCCCACGACCGTTCGATCTCTTCCCATGCAGGATGTTGTCGAACCTTGGCGACGAGCCGCAAGCGTGAGTCATAGGCTGATATTTCGGCTTCCTGGCTCATAAAGACCATCAGTCGGTTGAAGCAATCGTACACACTGGTGCGACCACGTTCCACCGTTGGCCCTAGCGTGCGGGCTACCTCGTTAGCTTTATCGGCTTGGTCCTGGGTGGCGGCACTTTCGCGGAAATGGGTTGGCAATTCAGCCAACAACCCTCCCGCAACGTTTGGGCCACTACTTTGATAGAGGTTGTCCAGAAAATCGAGCAGTTGCCCCTGATCGATACTAAAGCCAAGCTGATCGGTGGCCACATTCTCAAGATTGTGCGCTTCGTCAACGATAAGATGATCATATTGGGGAATGACATCTGCCTCTGTTGCCAGGTCGGAGAGAAGCAACGCGTGGTTGACCACAATCAGATGGGCGGCTTCAGCGCGGCGGCGGGCCTCGAAGAAGTAGCATTCGCGAAAGAACTCACAGCGCGGGCCTGTGCACGTGTCGGGTGTCACATTGATCCGTCCCCAGGCGGCATTCTCGCGATCAACCAGCATTAATTCTGCTTTGTCGCCGGTTTTGGTTGTGGGCATCCAGAGTTGTACTTTGAGCAGCGTATGAATTTCCTCATCAGTCAGTTGGCTTTCGCGTCGAAGACCTTTGTAGCGGCGCAGGCAGAGGTAGTTGCCCCGACCTTTGAGCAATGCGGCTGTGAAGGGCGGTTCATCGGGTTGATCATCAGTATCAGTTGTGACCATAATACGCTGCAGGTCTGGGATGTCCTTAAAGAAGAGCTGATCTTGCAGGTTGATCGTATTGGTTGAGATGACCACACGTTCCCCACGTTGAGCAGCATAGATGGCCGCTGGAGTGAGATAAGCCATCGACTTGCCAACACCTGTCCCTGCCTCAACGGTCAGGGTGTCGTTCGTGTTAAACGCAGCACCAACTGCCTCGGCCATTGCTACCTGTTGCGGACGCTGCTCATAGCCGGTGAATGCGCGGCCCAATGCGCCATCGGGTGCGAAAAATGCCTTAATGGCTGCCAGATCTATCGGGCGTGTGTCCCCAGTTGGTTTAAGCGGCGTATGTGCGTCATCACTATTACCCCAACCATTAATCAAGGGGAAATCATCTGGTGGTGTATCCGTTCTCTGCGCGGTTTCAACGAAGACCTGTTTGGCTCTGGTGTGCTCGATTTCAGTAAAAAGATCGCGTAGTGGCCAGTTATTGAGGCGTGCAGCCAGACGATTGATCTCGGACAATTCCTGCAGATCAAGATTATTCACGTGTTGGATGAGCTTGAGAAAGACCTGTCGGGTGACATCCGCATCGGCCAGCGCACGATGGGCCGAGTCGTGGGTGATACCCATTCCCTCGGCCAACACCCCCAGCTTATATGCCGGGGATTGTGGTAACAGGAGCGTCGCCAAATCGAAGGTATCGTAGTACGGCTGCGGGAGGTTAAGTCCCTGTGCTCGGAGCATCGTGAGATCGAAAGTGACCGAATGTCCCACAATCGTGTGATTTTTGACAAAGCGCACAAAGTCAGGTGCAACAGCGGAAAAACGAGGTGCATCGGTCAGCTCTTCGTCGGTAATGCCAGTGAGGCGTGTGATCTTTAATGGTAGTGAGTGGCGTGGCTTGATGAGGTGTGAAAAGGTCTCTATTACTTCATCACCCTGAAATTTGACGGCAGCCAGTTCAATAATTTCGTCAGTGCCTGGTTCCAGCCCAGTTGTTTCGACATCTAACGCAACAAAGATTCGGTCCATGTATGGCCTCGCTCATCCGTTCCGGTTTGGTACTACGGGCGGCATTATACCTTATCTATGCTGTGAGGGCTAGTGTCAGAATATATTGAGTTGTTACAACGTAGTGAAAACAATAAATTATTCATCGATGGTGATATATGCTAATAGATTTGGTGAATATTGATATATAGGGTTGACTTTTTCAATGCTGCATGATAATATCACCATGCTTTTGAAATAAAACACCAATTTGATGTGAATTATTGAATTTTAAGGGTTCCCATGAATAATTATGATCTTTCATATGAAGTAGCCCAGACTCGGCAAGCAGAGATATTGCGTGAGGCCGACCAGGATCGTCTTGCCCAAAACTACCCTGTGCAACGCTCATTTGTGCGGAAAATATCACGTCTGGTAGGATATGGATTTGTGCACATTGGCGTGCATCTCTTGCGCTATGGTCGTGTGGAACGTTTTACCATTCTCCGCACCCATCCTGCCCAGCCAGAGTCGATTCAATCCAATTAAGTGTCGAGAGGGAGCCATGTCGATAGCAATTGAGATTGACAATCTGAGTAAGACATACGCCAAAAGAAACAGTAGAGCCGTGAAAGCTGTCCAGGATCTCAGTCTTGATCTGCCAACTGGACAAGTCCTTGGCTTTCTTGGACCTAATGGTGCCGGAAAGACTACCACCATCAAAATGATTTGTGGGTTAGTTCAACCAAGTACCGGGCGTGTATTGTTGAATGGCCATGATGCTCTACGTGCTCGTCGCTATGCCATGCGACAGATCGGAGTAGTTCTCGAAGGTGCTCGTAATATCTACTGGCGGCTCTCCTCTTGGCAGAATCTTATGTATTTTGGCCGTCTCAAAGGATGCTGTGGCAAGAGTCTCAAACAGCGGGCCAAACAACTACTCACGGAACTGGATCTCTGGGAACGACGCAATGATCCAGTTGGGACATTTTCGCGGGGCATGCAGCAGAAGGTCGCTATTGCTTCAGCACTGATCGCCGATCCACCGATTGTGCTGCTGGATGAGCCGACGCTTGGACTCGATGTGCAGGCGGCCCGCACTGTGAAATTGTGGGTCAATCGCCTGGCGCGTGAGCAGGGCAAGACCGTTGTATTGACGACCCATCAGCTTGATATGGCCGAGGAACTCTGTGATCGTATTGCAATCATGCGCCAGGGTCAGCTCATTGCCGATCAGCCTGTGTCAGAAATATTGGGAGTTTTCCAACAAGAGTTTTACCAAGTGCGTGTGCGTGGACACCTCAATGGCCAGCGCCCACAATGGCTCAATGGCATGCAGATAGCTGAAGAGAATGGTGAAAGTCTTTTGAGCGGCGCACTGCAAAGCCAGGAAGAACTTTATGATCTGATTGGCCATATGCGTGGTCTTGGATTGCCACTTGTCAGTGTGATACGTACCGAGCCTGATCTTGAAGAGATCTTCGTTCGTCTTGTGGAGGAGCACTAAACCTATGTATACCGCGACACTCACAACGATCAATGAAATGCACAAGGGTATCTTGCTCATATGGAGTTACGAATTCAATATGCTGATGCAGTTACTTACCCTGGCCTTTGTGTTTATTGGTATTAGCTATTTTATGGGTGGGGGTGAGTTGCAACCTGAGCAACTATCGTCAGCACTGCTGGGCTATCTGGTCTGGTTTTATGCTGCAAGCGCTGTTTCAAATATGAGTTGGGATCTCCGTGAAGAAACGCAGGTTGGAACCCTTGAACAGATGTATATGAGTCCTGTCCGACCAGCCCTCTTGCTATTAGGTCGTACTATCGCCAATCTCCTCACCACGACCGCTATGGTTATCCTCATGGGTGGGATATTGGTGCTCACACTTGGTATCCCACTTCAACTGCGATGGGAGGGGTTACCAATTTTTGTCATCACGCTGGTGGGGTTGTTCGGTTTTGGCTTTATGATTGGTGGTGCAACACTCATTTTCAAGCATTCTGAATCGCTGGCCAATCTTTTTCAGAACGCGCTTTTGTTTTTGAATGGTGCGCTGTTGCCAGTTGATCGCCTTCCTGGCTGGCTGGAAGCCTTTGCCCTGACTATGCCCACAACGCAAGGCATCATTGTGTTGCGGAAAATCATGATTGATGGGCAGTCTCTCGGCGCGGTATGGGCCGATGGGAGCCTCATCTGGCTGATAACCCATTCGCTGGTGTATTTCATCGTAGGGTGGACGATCTTCGCCTATTGTGAGCACATTGCGAAGCAGCGGGCCCTTTTGGGTCAGTATTAGCATATAACTTGAACAGTAACAAAGGAGTATACAGATGCATCCATTACCAACCAAGTGCCCTGTCTGTGACGGTGCATTGCGGGTCACTCGTCTCGAGTGTGAAGAATGTGACGTGGCCATCGAAGGAAAATTTACGCTTGGTTGGCTGGGCCACCTCAACCGTGAGCAGCTCGAATTTGTGGAGCTACTGGTGAAGAATCGCGGTAATATCAACGGTGTTGCCAGTGATCTCAAAGTAGCCTATAACACCGCACGTAGCCGCCTCGACGATATTGTAACCTC
>JBCDFA010000359.1:0-7958 GCA_039178835.1 Chloroflexota bacterium | reverse complement strand
GAGCAATCACAGCCCACGCGCTCCCTTCTGCTGAGAGATACACGTAGGTCGGTTCGGCTATACCCTCAGCAAATGAGAGGGGTTCTACCTTCACCCGAGCGGCTGGACCGTCGACGATCGCATTCCGGGCGTGCCAGCCCGGCGGGATGGCAACCTCTGCATACACCGCCGCCAGAATGGCAGCATCTTCCTTTCCTTTGGTAGATGACATTATTAGCACTGATGGAATGGCGTGTTGCTGGTAGAAACTGCGTTCAAAGGTCGCCCCATACCCCAGCACCACCCACTGTTCAGACCCAGTACTCTGGGCATATAGATAGGTCGGGGGTAAAATAGGATCGGGCGGGATGATCCGCAACACTGCATAGGTCCCTTCGCGACGAATGAGCGGGGTGGCTACATCACGCAAAGACGTCTGTGCTTCCAGATGGGTCTGAGCCGTCACATATAACGCTCGCTCGTGGGCATTGGCAAAAACAAGCTGCTCAGGCACGCCCAGACTGGTCAGCAAGGGAATACCTTCTTCGGCAGGGAGACCTTCTTTCTGAGCAATCACAACCCACGCGCTCCCTTCTGCTGAGAGATACACGTAGGTCGGTTCGGCTATACCCTCAGCAAATGAGAGGGGTTCGACCTTCACCCGAGCGGCTGAACCGTCGACGATCTCAATCCGGGCGTGCCAGCCCGGCGGAATGGACACCTCTGCATACACCGCCGCCAGAATGGCAGCATCTTCCTTTCCTTTGGTAGATGACATTGTTTTGTATGCATAGAACCCAGCTTTTTCAGCCTGCCCTTGGGCGAAAATCAAACCTGGCATAGAGACGAAAGTGATCGACCCGATCAATATGGCCAATAAAAAACGAAGGTATGGATCAGAACGCATATAACTCCTCCATCAATTGCCGTGAGAGCATCTGTCATTAGCTGTTGAATAACAACATAATCACAAGATACACAATCGATATCTTAAACCTACATACGTAAGAATCGAGGGTAAAGTTACATGCAGTGTCGAGACAACTTTGGTGGCAACTATACAAGATGACCCGAAAAACCATCATCTGATATCATCAGTGTCAGCCACATTATTTGTGTCGCTTATTGCCGGAAGCCCACCCAGAGATGTGGCTGTCGATACGCTCCGTTCAATGGCTTCGACCAGCACATCAGCGGCGATGCTTCCCAGCAGCGCGAGGTGAGGCGTGGGTTTCGTCCCCGTAGCTGCTGCAAACACCACATCGCCGTCGAATGGTGTGTGGATAGGACGAATCGCACGGGCCAATCCATCCTGTGCCATCTGCGCCAGTTTCTGACACCCGGTCTTGTCCAAGTTGGCGTCCGTTGCGACGACCGCCAGGGTTGTGTTCGTTCCGCTAAAGGCCATTTGTGTCTGCTGTAGGTATAGTTGTTGTGAAGTATTGACGAAGCCACCCTGTGGATTGCGGGCGCCAGCGAGAATCGCTCCGGTCTGCTCGTGGTACACATCCCCAAAAGCATTGGTAACGACCAGCGCGGCAA
Source organism: Chloroflexota bacterium (assembly GCA_039178835.1). Taxonomy (GTDB): domain Bacteria; phylum Chloroflexota; class Chloroflexia; order Chloroflexales; family Roseiflexaceae; genus AL-N1. Next base: position 6,437 of record JBCDFA010000359.1, on the reverse strand, counting down.
TGGTCACCCCATCGGAGAGGGTGATCGCTGCACTCCCAACGCCACTCTTGACCGCCTGCTGCATGCCCAGAAGTTTGCCAACCGTGGCACCTGTTCCGACGCCAACACATCCCTCGGGTACCTCCTCGGAACTTGCCGCATCGCAGGCAGCATAGCCCATCTCTTCATCTGGCCAGCGATCCGCAGCACCAAAAGCCAAATCAAACAGAACTGCGGCAGGAACAATCGGCACCACTGCCACACCAACATCGTATCCAATGCCCCGTTCGCGCAGCCAGCGCATCACGCCGGTGGCGGCAGCCAATCCATATGCGCTGCCACCAGTAAGACAGATGGCGTCGACATGCTGGACCATCGCGTGGGGTGCCAGCAGATCTGTTTCGCGTGTGCCGGGAGCGCCGCCACGCACATCGATACTGCCAGTGGTGCCTTCGGGAAAGAGCACAACCGTACAGCCGGTGAAAGCTTCCATGTCCTGAGCATGACCAACCGTGATACCAGCAACCGCTGTGAGTGTATTCGACATGTGAGTCTCCTTATACTTTCTGCTGAGTCTGTAGCTGATAGAGCGAAAAGACACTCTCGGCTGCAGCATTGCCACCACATATCAGCGCGACAGGATGTCGATACCGATCAATCTTGGCAACACCGCTCTGTATCGCGGCGATGACCGCTGCCCCTGATGGCTCCACCAATTGATTGCATTCGGTCCACAGCCAACGCATTGCTTCGATCATCGCGCTATCCTCGACGAGCACCACATCATCGACGTAGCGGCTGGTCAGCGCCAGCGTTCGTTCACTCACTACACGTGGGGCGAGGGTATCGGCGATGGTCGTAATTTGTGGAAGCTCAACAACAGTTTGTGCCTGGAGGCTGGCCTGCATCTTGGCCGCACCAACCGGCTCGACACCGATAATATGCACATCGGGTCGTCGCTGTTTGATCGCCGCCGACATGCCGGAGATAAGCCCCCCTCCACCGATAGCAATGAGTACGCAGTCTAGCTCTGGGACATCATCGAGCAGTTCCAGACCAAGGGTGCCGGTCCCATGTAAAGTACGTTCAGCATCGAAGGGGTGGACATACAGGCGTTGCTCTTGCTCGGCGCGTTCCTGAGCATAGCTCAGTGCGTCGGAGGGGTTGTCACCGTAGCGCTGGACCTGTGCACCCCATGCGGCGATACGCTCTGCACGATCGGCGCTTGCCGTCGTAGGAAGGTACACAGTAGCAGGAATGTCGAGCGTTGCTGCAGCGTAGGCGATGGCCAGACCGTGGTTGCCGCCACTGGCTACGATAATGCCACGTTTACGCTGGGCAGGGGTGAACTGCAACAGATTATTGAAGGCGCCACGAGCTTTGAATGAGCCACTCACCTGGAGATTTTCGAGCTTGAGTCGGAGTTGAGACGGAAGATCGGTATGCAGCAATGGCATGGGCAATAACGGTGTCTGCCTGATATATGACATCACACGGCGGCGTGCTTGCTCAATATCGTGTAATGTAAGATCGTACCTCATCGCACTATGTCCAATACATCACGTAGCATTGCGGCAGCGGTCGGAACAGCGTCGCGCTCGCGGGTGGTAGCGCTGGCCCGTCCTGCAATATCGGTGTAATAGACGACGCCCATCTCATGGCCATCCATACGGGCCAGCGGGTGGTTCTGGGGCAGGGCGGTTGGTCGTACACTCAATGTGTAGGGATGCTTCACTGCTCCATCGTCGGGAGCAGTACGTTTTGCCAGGGCCAGCAGCACGATCCGCTCACCACGATCCATGGCTTCCTGCAACTCCTCGGTGGATAGCAGCGCAATGCCTTCTACGGCTACATCGGACAAAGACACTGGACAGTCGAGGACGGCGTTGGCAAGGATAGTCAGTTTGGCAGCAGCGTCCCAGCCATGGACATCGAGCAGCGGATCGGTTTCGGCAATGCCGCGTTTCTGAGCATCGATCAGTGCTTCGATATAACTCATGCCGGTTTCCATCGCACGGAGCATACTATGGGTTGTGCCGTTGAGCACGGCTTCCACACGGTCGATACGACATCCGACGAGGTCGCGCTGCCCAATGTTGATCGTTGGCATGGCGCCACCAACACAAGCACTAAAGCGTAGCGCAGGCTTGGGACTAGTGGTCGTCTGACCGACTGCCTGGCTCCGCAGCGCCAACGATTGATCGGCCAGATCGCTCTGTACGGCTAGCTCGGTGTAGGCGAGGGCCAGTGGTCCTTTGTTGGCCAACACAACCGATATGCCGCGGCGCAGTGCTGCACGAGTGATATCGATACCAGGTCTTCCCTGTTGGAGATCAACGGGGGTCGCTTCAAGCAATATATCCGCATCAACTGTTTGTGCCATAGCGAGCGCATTCATGTCCGATCTGCCAACATCCGGCAAGGTGGCGACACTCTGCTTCTTTTGTTTGATCGCAAGCATGCTGTTGATATCAAGACCATCTGGGTTAAGCGCGGCACCACCTGAGTCGGCTACACCAACAATTGTGAAGGCAACACCATAGCGCTTACGCAATAGCGCCTCCTGGGAACGGAGAATGCCAAGAAAGCTGCGCCCGACATTCCCCAATCCACAGAGCGCAAGGCGATTTGATCGAATAGTCACAACGGAGGCTCCTTCGACACATAGAACGTTCGATGTCATGTCTTTCGATTGTACCACGGACCCAAAGCCATAGCGAGTGTCTGAGCTACTTCAGGCAGGAACGTATGCTACAATTCTGGTATCTTCGTTTATCTGAGAGAGGAATGCTATGAAACAATTATTTTTGCTTATCGCGCTCATATGCGTTACCGGATGCAGTAATCAGGCGACCCAAATAGCGGTAGAATCAAAGGTTGAATTTCCCTACTCGACCGGAATGACCAACTTCGCCAGCCTGTCGATTCTTTCCTTTGATAATGGTATCGAGTATGAGGTGTACTGTGATGAGGAAGGTCATGTTGACGAATTTGTGCTGCACATGGATATCCAGAGAAGCGCAACAGAGGCCATTGGTGTTAGCTCCACTCACGAATTTGATTGCTCACATACGAACGCGTTAGGTCTCGAGAAACAACACCTGCGCGTCGATCCACCTATTGCAGAGGGTTCGGTTATAACGGTGGTGTTTCATGTAAAGAAGGATTCACAGTACGTTACAAGCATTGATCGTTTCCGCAAAGAGTCACGCGATACATTCCTTACCGACTCCGAAGGACTGACTCACGACGAGACGCAACAGTATTTCAATATGGTTCGTGAGTGATGCGCGCTTAAGTCCGGCCCAGACGCTTGCGGATTTCCTGTCGAATTGGTGAATGTTTGAGTGTTCTGGCATCCATGTCATAGTCTTCTTGACTTGTGTAATAGACTGGAATATTTCGTTCTTGCATGAACTTGCCAAATTCAATAGCGCTCATGCCAAGTTTTTGACGGGCTTTCCCTGATGTGATTTCTTCGCGTTGAAATGCCTGAACAATCTGTTCGACTTCTTCATGCGAAAGGTTTGTGTTCATAATGGCGCTCCTTAGTAGCGTCAGGAGGGTTTGAGTCAATACTGAACTAACTCGCTAACAACACCTGCACACGCGCCTTTGTTTCGGGATCGGCAGGCTCATCTGACTCGCGATTGCCTATACAGAAGCAGTAGACCCCTGCGCCTGTTCCCTGAATAGTAATGCGATACCGTCCTCCATCCAGTGTAAGTTGTTCGCGCTGAATACGCTGGTAGCTCGTTGAGCCATCGCGTCTTCCCCGGTCACCTTGTTCGGGGGTGAATCCCTCTGATGGCAGACCAGGACCGTAGAGCGTAATCAGCGGGCAGAACCCATCAGCCAGGAAACGTTCGGGCACCAACATCGACATCACCAGCAGAGTGTTGGGTGGTAACTCAAAACGATAGTGATCGGTAGTGCCCTGTGCAAGGCGACTGTAGAAGGCCTGTGCAATGGTTGCATCCTTGATGACCAGCGCTCGATCAGGTGTGGGCGAGCCCTCATTGATAACCGCAAAATGGGTGACAAGCATTCGGTGTACCATGGCCACCATGCCCCAAAACAGGACTATTTCGCGTAGCATTGATTAGGTGGACCTTTCTCAGGTGTTGAGTGACGGTTGTTGTTAGAATGGAGTATACGTCACAGGGTGTGTACCCGCAAGCTCTGTAACACAAAAAGCTCTGATACATTACGACTCGTACTGGATACAGCGATGTTTGTATCAAAGTTTTTGTGAATGTATCTTTAGCCTGTATGCCTTCCTCTTTCAGATAAGACAGGTTTATACTTTCTTCTATAAAACTATCTCGAAATGTGCGAGGAGGTTGACCTATGCCCTCACCAATCGAGCGGACTACATGGCTTCGAGAGAAACGACGATTAGCTGAAGAACAGATGGATGCCCTCTTTGCGTCTACCTACGATGAACATTGGGTAGAAACGCTCACCCCAACTCATCAGTATTTTGTGCATCTCATGGTTTCGCTGTGTCCTTTGCACGGTTCGATACTCGATGCTGCCTGTGGGACCGGGAAGTACTGGCCGATCATTCTCAATGTTGGGATAAGCCTACTGGGTATAGACCAGTCGCAAGGGATGTTGGCCTGTGCACGGTCGAAATTTCCACAGGTGCCGATGAAGAAGATTGGTCTGCAGGACATACGTTATCAAAATGCGTTTAATGGGGTTATGTGTGTGGATGCGATGGAACATGTTTGTCCTGAAGATTGGCCACTCGTCTTGTACAATTTTCATCGAGCACTCAAAGCCCGTGGCTACCTGTATCTCACGGTGCAACTGGCAGATGACGATGAGATAGAGCGTGCTTATGATGTTGGCAAAGCCATGGGTCTCCCAATTGTGCCTGGTGAATGGGCTCACGAGGGTGAATATCGTTACCATCCCAAACTTGAAGAGGTACGCGATTGGCTTCAGTCAATGCAATTCGCTATCCAAAAGGAGGACAGTGGTGACGAGTATTATCATTTCTTTGTTCAGAAAATATAAATATTTCTAGCCAATCGCCCAGCATGTTGCTTTGATTTCAAATACACAGAAGTCTTTTGAAAGAGCTGACCCAACCCTGAAATCTCAAGGTTGGGTCGGGGCATAGCCTATGGGTAGGCACTTCCTTCACTAATCGCGATGGCTAGATCTGGTTTATCTTCACCACGCTGAATGTTCACATACAGTGCATCACCGTTGCGACTAAAGTAGGCCCCACTACCCTCAGCATCACAAGCTGTCAGCGAGGCAAAGCGTTGCAGGTCGCCTGCCGGATTGCCGTTGCCACGGCTACGTGGTGCAACCCAGATGTCGTCGCCTGCACGTTTGCCTTCGTCAAAGGAGCCCTCGGTATCCTCGCTGATGTAGAGATTGCCAGCACGGTCGAGCGCAAGGTTGTCTGGATCATCAAAACCCTCGGGTGCATTTACGCCTTTCTTCACATAGTCAGACACTATCGCAACATCGCGCCCATTTCTGAGGTCAATAGCCAGTACGCGATCTTCAGTGCTCAATGCAACATAGAGAATACGGCCACCGCTTCTGTCGTTTCCGGTACTGGCAGCTGTTTCGATATCTTCAGGGCTTTCATAGCCAGTTGCGCCGGCGGCTTGTGCGGCTGCATCAGAGTCAATTTTCACTGCGTCACGATCTAATGGTATCCAGCGAGCGACTCCGGTGTTGTCACCAGCATCGCGCACAATCTTGAGGGCAAAGAGCTGACCTGAGGTAAGGTCGCCACGTCGGTCAGGTGTAAACTTATAGATATAGCCAGGATCTTGTTCGGCTGAAACACCATAGAGATTCCCAAAGCGGTCGAAACGAATACCTTCGTGTGGCCGAGCACCCAATGCTGGGAGTACAGTGGCCTCACCAGTGCGTGGATCGACCTCGTAGATAAGACCGCTCTTGGCTTCAGGAAAGTCGGGATCGGGGGTTTCGCCTTCAAGTGTCTCTTCAGCGACGAGGAGAGTTCGCCAGGGCGTCCACACAATACCATCAAGCTCGTCCCAGTCTTCACGCTGTGCCAGAATACTGGTTTCGCCAGTACGCAGATCCGTTACTGAAATAGCACCATTGTTGTCGGTGCGGTGTACGCGGTAGAGGAAACGTCCAGAGTCGCGCCCTGTTTCGTTCACGGTGTTCTGGTCGGGTACATCAGGAAAATCGGGTTCGCTTGCGATCAACGTTTGGGTAAATCCAGATGGCAGGAGAAATGGCTCGTTAACGTCGCCTTCTGGAGTACAGACGGCTGACGCCGGGAGTGGGGTGAACTCGAAGCCTCCGCGTGCACGATCTGTGTCGTTGGCAAGTGACATCGCTGGCATAATGGTAGTAATCCCAGCCAACGCTGTTATGAGCATGGCCAAAACGACATTACGAAAACTCATCGTTGATTGCTCCTTTCAACACTGAATTGGCCATGCTGGGGATCG
>JBCDFA010000358.1:0-7995 GCA_039178835.1 Chloroflexota bacterium | reverse complement strand
GCGCCCAGTTGCTTCAGGAACGCAAAGACCAATATGCAACTGAAATGACCCGTGAGATGGGCAAACCAGTCTTCGAGACCGGTGGCGACATTGTTGAAGCTATTGACATGGCTTATTTCGCTGGTGGTGAAGGGCGTCGTATGCATGGCGTCACTACACCTAGCGAAATGCACAACAAGTTTCAGATGAGCATACGCACACCCATCGGCGTATGTGGACTCATCACACCATGGAATTTCCCGATGGCTGTCCCCTCGTGGAAGCTCTTGCCAGCCTTAGTTTGTGGCAATACCATTGTGATGAAGCCCGCCGAAGACACACCAGCCAGTATTTTTAATATGGTACAGTGCCTTATTGATGCCGGGCTGCCACCAGGGGTTGTAAACATCGTCACCGGATATGGGCCTAACGCTGGACAGCCTCTCGTCGAGCACCCTGATGTCCCGGTTATATCCTTCACTGGTTCAACTGAAACCGGTCGGTTGGTTAATAAACTAGCCGCAGACAAGATGAAACACATCAGCCTCGAAATGGGCGGCAAAAACGCAATGATTGTTCTGGATGATGCCGATCTCGATCTCGTTTTCGAGGGAGCTGTCTGGGGAGCTTTTGGTACCAGTGGTCAGCGCTGTACTGCAACGAGCCGGCTCATTGTTCAGCGTGGGGTAGCAGAAAAGGTTATCAATCGTATCGTTGAGAAAGCCTCACAAATGCGGATTGGCGACGGAACCGACTCGCAAACTGAGATGGGACCAGTGATTAACCAAAAACAAATGGAGAAAATTCTCAACTACATTGAGATTGGCAAACAAGAGGGAGCAACCCTTCGCTGTGGTGGAGAACGTCTCAGCGATGGAAAGTATGCCAACGGTTTCTTTATCCAACCAACCGTCTTTACGGATGTCAAACCAACAATGCGTATTGCGCAAGAAGAGATCTTTGGACCTGTTCTCAGCATCATCACAGTTGACAGTTTTGATGAGGCCATTGAAGTAGCGAATGGCGTTCAGTATGGTCTTTCATCATCGATTTTCACACGCGATGTGAATATGGCCTATCGAGCAATGCGCGATATCATCACAGGGATTGTCTACATCAACGCTCCCACCATTGGTGCGGAAATCCACCTGCCCTTTGGCGGCGTCAAAGCAACAGGCAATGGCCACCGAGAGGCCGGGCCTCAGTTGATGAATGCTTTTAGTGAGTGGAAAAGTGTGTATGTCGACTTTAGCGGCAGCTTGCAACGTGCCCAGATTGATAACGTCGAGTAATTTCCCATTACCAAAACCATAGTTAGTTGTAGGTGACAAATCATGATGCTGGAATAAATAGGAATACAGTATCCTTGGACTTTCCAGCATCACACATCAAATACTTGTACATTTGTAAATGGCATTGAAAACCACTTAAGTTCTAGTACCTCTTCCAGTGCCTCGTACCACGACAATTGCTGCCCCATGATCCATGCTGCCTCCCACGTTGATCTATCCACTTGGCTATGAGCTTCTGCTATAAGTCGTTCACAAAACCAATTCTCCGATGGCGACCGTATCACCCGAATCGTTGTGCGAATAGCTTTTGCTGATCCCCAAAAACGCGCTGCTAGCAACAGGTGTTGTCGTTTACTGCAAAGGCCAGCAATACCTTCCAGCCACTCTACCCCAAGACTCACATCTCCTAAATCCTGAATGATTGGCGCGATCTCAGCCAGATGTTGTTGTGCAGTAGACACATTATGTTGACTTAAGGCAACACTAGCAAGATTGAGCAAGCAATCAACAATGGTCTCTCTGTGGTTAAGATGACGACTGATTTGCAGTGCTTCGGTGAGCAATTCATGTGCTTTGATACTATCCTGATTTGACCATGCAATGAAACTCAAGTTACTAAGAACTTTTGCAACACCGATTTTACTCCCAATCTCTTCATAGATTGCGAGGCTTTCTTGATAGTGTCTATAGGCTTGAGGGAGATTACTTTGTGACCGTGCCACACCGGCCAATGTGTTGAGTGCGGTGGCCATCCTATGCCGATTGTTGTCGCTCTGATTCACAGCGATAGCTTCCTCAAGGTAATATGTTGCCTGAGCATAATTTCCACAACGATGAGCAATAATGCCCGCATTGCCAAGTACCGCTCCTAACTCTTTTCGGTCATTTAACCGACGACACATTGCTAAACTGCTCTCACAATACTGTTGGGCCTTGACCAGCTGTCCTTGCGAAGTGAGGAGTATCGCATAGCGACATAAGATAACAGCATACATGGTCGTTTCAGTTTTATCGGCTAGAGTAACTATGTTATCCAACCACCTAGATCCCTCCCAAATATATCCACGTATGTACCAAAAAAACCAGAGTGCTACCCCAAAACGTAGTGCTAATATAGTTAATTGCTGGTTTATTACCCATGTTAACACCTGTCGCAGATTGTCATATTCTGTTTCGATACGAACTAGCCACTCGTGTTGATGTGGCCCAACAAATTCAGGTGCAGCCTGTTCTACCAAAGCCAAATAGTAGCATGCATGTCGTTCTGCAAGAACATGCATTTCTGGCTCTCTCTGCAAACGTGTTCGTGCATAAGTATGAATAGGCGTGAGCATATTAAAACGTACTGTTCCGTCAGAGTCGATGGAGCGCGTAATGAAACTACTGTCCAACAATGTCGTAAGGATATCGAGAACAGGTCGTTCCAGAGGGTCTAAGTTTTGACTGAAAGTCATCCCTTCTCTGCGGAAATCTCCGTCCCCACAAATCTGCTCTATTGCTTCCAATGTACAGCTTCCCTTGAACACAGCCAGGCGGAGAAGCATTTGTTGACTGATAGGGTCTAATAACTGATAACTCCATTCAATCGTGGAATCCATACTTTGATGACGTGCAGGGCCATCCCGCATGCCATCCACCAAGACTTCCTGCTGTGTGACCAATCGTTCCAGAAGACGTGCAGGAGACAGTACCCGTAAACGAGCAGCGGCGAGTTCGAGGGCCAAGGGAATTCCGCCCGCCTGATGACAAATGTGTGCCAGTGCTTCTGCCGTTTCCCCTGTTAGAGTCACCTCGGACTGTACTGAACGCATCTGCATGAACAGAAGTGCCACAGCCGGAACCATGGCTAATTGGGTTAAGGGGGGCAGCGGAGCAAGTGCTGGGAGGTACAATGGTGTGAGCGCCACAATATATTCCCCATGCACCTGTAAAGGCATCCGACTGGTAACGAGTAACTTGAGGTGCGGCGCCCGGTCGAGAAGTTGTGCCACCACTGGGGCCGAGTCTATCACTTGCTCGAAGTTGTCCAGTACTAGTAGCACATGTCGGTGCTTGAAGTAGGACTGAAGCTGTTCCAAAATCGATATTCCACCCAGCTCAGGAATGTTCAAGGTGTGTGCAATCTTGCTCAGAACGGTATCAGGGTCCGTCACTACCGTCAGGTCTACAAACTTCACACCATCTGGAAAGCTGACCTTCAGATCGTTCGCCACATGTACTGCTAACTTCGTCTTACCAAGCCCTCCCACACCTGTCAGCGTTACTAAACGCATTGTCGATTGACAGAGCAACTCATGAATTCGTTCTTTTTCATCTGTTCGGCCAATCAGGGAGGTACGCGGACGAGGAAAAGCATCATCTGAAGGTACCAGCGAGACCGCTCTATCTTCTCTAGTGACTATTCCATTAGTATGGGGAAAAGTCGTCTTGGACCCAGCTTGTGTTAGAAGGACCAGCAGCATCTCAGCATCAGGATGGTCGTTGGTCAACGCAAAATGGCGAAAGGCCGCTTCTTCATCAGCCGGTAGTTTGAGATGTACCATGAGGCGATCAACAAAAGGCTTAGAGGGAAACCGCCCCTGTTCCACACGTCGATACGTAATCACTGCGTACCCTAACTGTTGCGCCATATGCTGCTGAGTAGAATTGCAGATCAGGCGATACCGCTTCAGCCAATCCCCAAATTGCATGTACCCTCACTCAATTGTCACCAAACAGTATTGTCTTCATTTGCTTTCAACAAGCGATATTGAAGATAATGTAGTTCACACTTTTCTAAAAAGTAGCTCCTTAATAAGACGATTTTGCCTACTACATTGTTCCATAAAGCGACAACCTGTTTAATTCTCCATGAAAAGTACAGAAACTTCATCAAGTGCTTCGTTCCAGGGTAGTCGTTGACCGGCAGTCCATGCTATCTCCCATGATTCCTTATCTGTCATACGACGTGCTTTGGCTATCATTTCTTCATAAAACGCCACATCAGCTGGTGGTCTCACCACATTGATGGAAGAACGTATCGCTTCTGCTGCTCCCCAGAAGCGTGCTGCTCCTGTAGAGTCCTGCAATTGTCCACAGAGACCAGCAATGGTACCTAAACAGTCCGCGATACGACTTTGATCTGCTAACTCTTGCAAGAGTGGAATACTCTCAAGGAGATGCTGCTGTGCCGATAGTATATCCCTCTGACTCAATGCAATTTTACCTAAGATAACCAAACAATCTGCTACTTCACTTCTTTTGTTCAAGGTACGCATAAGCTGTAGTGTTTCAAAGATTAACTGATATGCTGTTCCCGTATCATTTTGAGACCAAGTAATGACCCCTATATTTGCAAGATTCGTTGCCATCCCAAGTTTATTCCCTAAAGCTTGGTACAATTCCAAACTCGATTGATAGCGTTTGCGAGCTTCGGTGAAATCCCCCTGTGCATGAGCAACCATACCTAAGTGCACCAGTTCACGCGCCATCCCAGACTGATCATTGAAACTTTGGCTGAGGCTCAGGCTTTCTTCATAGTATTGAGTGGCCTCCGCATAGAATCCGTATCGATAAGCAATATTCCCCACCCCATCAAGTGAAGCCGCAACCCCTTCCTGATCATCCAACTGGCGACACATTTGCAAACTCTCTTCGTAACAGCTTTGCGACTCTGTAAACACGCCTTGATTGAAGAGGAGATATCCATATCCACGTAAGACTGTAGCGTGTGCACTCGTTGATGGTTTATCATTAAGGCTAAGTATTTTGGTAAGCCACTGTTCAGCATCATGGACATAGTCACGTGTATTCCAGAATTGCCATAATGCTGCACCAAAACGTAATGCTAAAGCAGTTTGTGACTGTCTCAGCGACCAAGACATAGCACCTCGTACATTGTTGTATTCTCTCTCAATGCGATCTAACCATAGTTGTTGGTGGGGTCCTTGCAATTCAGTTGCTGATTGTTCAGCCAGCGAGAGGTAATAACTAGCGTGGCGAACATTCAGGGCAAACTCTTCGAGTGACCCGTTTAGTTGCTCCCATGCATATGTCTGGATCGGCACCAACATACCAAAACGCGACTCGCCATCAGCATCGATAGAACGAGTGATAAGACTACTGTCCACCAATGCAGCCAGGGTATCGATCATGGCACCTTCCAATGGTGCTAGATTTGTTTCTTCCACCACCGAATTACTGTTAGCAACTCCACCACAAATATGCTCAATAGCATCAAGCGTACCGCCCCCTTGAAAAACTGCCAGACGGACGAAAAGCCGCTGTTGATCAGGAGCAAGCAAACGATAACTCCATTCAATAGTTGCCTGCATACTTTGATGTCGTGTGGGGCTATCGCGCATTCCTTCAGCCAATTCTTCCTGTTGGGCTACGAAACGTTCGAGCAAGAGCGATGGAGATAACATACGTAAACGAGCAGCGGCGAGTTCGAGTGCTAATGGTAATCCCGCAACCTGATGACAGATGCGTGCCAGATGTACCGCATTTGCTTTGGTCAGCACCACTTCGGACTGCATCGCTTGCATCCGAGTCATTAAGAGTTCAACGGCTGGGACCATAGCTAACTCTTCTAAGGAGGGCAGGGGATCAAGCACAGGAAGGCGCAATGGTGTGAGACCGACGATATATTCTCCATGCACCTGCAAACGTACCCGACTCGTGATCAACAGTTTGAGGTGTGCCGCACTATCCAGTAATCGTGCCACTTCTGGTGCTGCATGAACCACCTGCTCAAAATTATCCAGCACTAACAACATGCGGCGATGGGAGAGAGATATTTGTACCTGCTCCAGTAGTGTTTTTCCACTCTGCTCGTGGATGTCAAGAGCATGGGCAATTGCACTCATAACCAAGTTCGGGTCTATCACTGCTGTCAGATCGACTAGTCGTATCCCATCTGAAAAATCAGCACCCAACTCAGCCATAATCTGCAATGCTAAACGAGTTTTACCGACCCCTCCCGTCCCGATTAGGGTAACGAGACGGATCGTGGGCTGTAGCAGCAGTGTCCTAATCTGACTCATTTCATCCGACCGACCAATTAAAGTTGTACGTGGCGAAGACACAATGTGCTCCGAACGAATTGTCGACGATATATTCTCAACCTTAGATACTGTTCTATTGGGATTCCTGTTGACGGCCGCAGAGGTAGTTCGGGTAAGCCGTATCAGCAAACCTTGTGAATCAGGATGGTCGTGCGTCAACGCAAAATGGCGAAATGCCACTTCCTCGTCGTCAGGGAGTTGAAGATATTCAATCAGCCGATTAACAAAGGGCATAGAGGGCGGGCTCCCTTGCTCCACCCGCCGATAGGTGATAATGGCATAACCGAGCTGTTTCGCCATTGCCTGCTGCGTGAGATTATGAATCATGCGATAACGCTTTAGCCAATCTCCGAAATGCATACGACCTCGCTCAACTACATTCAATTGCCAAGTATCTTCTCTCACTGGAAATAACTCATTATATACAGAGCACAACTTTGTGTATATTCCATAGTATTCCAAGTAAACATAAACACAAATTCACCCAAAAGTAAACCTTACAAAATCACTGTCTCCCTATGTTGTCAAAACTACCAAATCACTGCATTTCCAAGAGTGTCACTCTATGATTACTTACCATCCAAAACATGATCGGAAAGTAATCTTATCAGACTTCATTATATGTGGTATTCATAAGGCTACTACCATCACCACTGGTAGATACATCGGATAGACAATACACTTTGATACCACAACTCCAACCTACAAGAGTTGATAGAAGGAAGTGTCAAAAGATATGGACACACCCGTACCATACACTAATACACTTGGACAATCAGCTCAGTTACACGCTCAACACAATGAATCAATAGAAGTATTCCATAAAGCATTTTCTGGTGATGAAAACGCCTGGGCTACTATTCAGACCCACTATGCCTGTTTGGTCAATTATTGGATCGGTAGTCAGCAATATGCCGATACAGAGGAGGTTGCACAGGAGGCTTGGATCGCATTCTACCGCTATGCCCCGCAACGACCCCATTTACTCCAGAGCAACTCGACTGCACGCGTACTGGCGTATCTACGTTCGTGTGTCAAAACAGCATTGATAGCAGCCCATCGTCGTGAAAAACGTTATACAATGATTGCACAACGTATGCAAGTACATTTGACTATGCCTGTAACTCATATTGATCATATAGTTATTCAACGTATGACCATAAGTGAACGTGTGCAACAAATCCTAGTATCCGATGATGAGCGATTCATCTTCCACCTTCGTTTCGTATGTGGTATGAAGCCACAAGAGATCGTCACAGCCTATCCAGATCGATTTCCTCATATACAACTGATATATAGGCTTACTACTCAGATCATTCGCCACCTGCGGGAAGATCCATTTCTACAGGCCTTGCAATATTCTGATGGTAGCAAGAGCAGTAAGTGACGAACCTTACTCTTTCCAATAAAGTGAAATGTAATGATTCCTGCTCATAGGGCAGATGATGATCAGCTATGAGAAGCTAGGTGAATAAAAATATCAAGAAAGCTGCACCTAATGCTTGAAGACGAGCAATAATCATATACTGGATGACTCAGGAATGATGAATGAGAATAGATTGTGGAGTAAACAATAATGCACAGGACTTACGCAAAAGCCATCTGCACCGCAGGCGATTTCAAATGTTGACGCAGGTACTCCGACAACAATCCATGCTTGATCCGATAGATTGTGGTGT
>JBCDFA010000357.1:0-7999 GCA_039178835.1 Chloroflexota bacterium | reverse complement strand
GTTTGATTGACATCGTAGCGATAGACAAGGCCACTGGCCATGAGCCCACCCTGTGACAGCGAGCGGCTGGTTGCATCGAGCGTCTTGAGCATACGGGGATCGTTCGGGGAGAGGAAAAAGACGAGTGGCATCATGAGGTTAGAGGCATCCAGTGCTTGGCTTCCATATGACTGGACAAAGGCCTGTCGTTCCTCGCTCCAACCTTTGTCCATAATCTCTTCGTAGATCTGGTCACGAATTTTGCGCCAGCGATCACGGTCAGACGGAAACGAGCGTTTATCGGCTAGCCGAATCGCACGATCAAACGCCACCCAACACATCAGCTTAGAATACACAAAATGTTGCTGCCCACCACGCACTTCCCAGATACCCTCATCCTCACGGTGCCAGTTATCACAGAGCCAATTGATCAGGCGGCGTAATTCCCTCCATAGATCGTATGAAATAGGAGCGCCATATTTGTTATATAAATAGACCGAGTCCATCAGTTCACCGTAGATGTCGAGTTGCAACTGATTGTACGCCCCATTGCCGATACGGATGGGCCGGGAGCCACGGTACCCCTCGAGGTGATCGAGTGTCTCCTCGGTAAGGGTGTGGCGTCCGTCGATGCCATACATAATTTGCAGTGAGCCATCGTCGTTGAGTTCATGGCTGCGTGCTTCGAGCCACTGCATGAACTTGGCGGCCTCTTCAGTAAACCCGATCCGTAGAAGGCCATAGATGGTGAAGGCTGCATCGCGAATCCAGGTATAGCGATAATCCCAGTTGCGTTCACCACCAAGTGTTTCGGGAAGCGCACACGTAGGAGCCGCAACGATAGCACCGGTTGGTTCAAACGTCAGAAGCTTGAGCGCAAGAGCTGAACGATGCACCATCTCACGCCAGCGACCTGTGTACGTACATTTCGACAACCATGTTCGCCAGTACGTGACCGTTTGGCGAAAAAGCTCTTCGGCCCGATTAACCTCAAGCGTTGCACCACATCCCTCACCACGTGCCACTTCACGCAGGACAAATGCCACTGTATCACCCTCGTTGAGCGTGAATGAGGCTCTTGCTGCATGTCCATCCTGCTTGATAGGAATGTTCGTTGCCAGGCCAAGACTCAGGTCCTTGGAGTGAAAACTGACACCATCCGCTGTCACCTCGACACTGTGGTCATCGCGAGCATAATTGAACGCTGGATGGCACTCCATCTCGAATTGCATTGTGCCACGGATAACGCTGACCCGACGGATCAGTTGACGATGACCTGATGCACGAGCTGCCTCACCCACCGGCATATAGTCCGTCATTTCGCCGACACCGTCTGGCGAGAGAAACCGCGTCACGAGAATGTTTGTATCCGGCCAATAAAACTGTTTGTGCGAAACGCCGTTGCAGCGCGGGGCAATCACAAAACGCCCACCTTTCTGGTCATCAAGAATAGCTGCGAACACGCTGGGTGAGTCAAAATGTGGAAAACAGAACCAGTCAATAGACCCGTTCATCCCGATAAGCGCTACTGTATGCATGTCGCCGATGATGCCATAGTTTTCGATGGGTTGATAAGCCATACGCAACTCCGATAGTTTCAATGTTGGGTTTCCAAGATAAAGACCGTGTTACTTCTTTGGTGGGCCTGATGGTATTTTGTTTTCAGTGGCAGGAAGGATAATCGTCACCACACTGCCCTGCCCCACTCGACTTTCGAAGGTGATTGTTCCCTGTTGAGCTTCGATGAGCGTTTTCGCAATAGATAAGCCCAGTCCGGTACCATTGCCACTGCGTGCCTCATCGCCACGATAAAAACGATCAAAGATATAGGGGAGCACATCGGGAGCAACACCAACACCTGTGTCGCGAATGCTGATAGCTGCATGGCCATTCGCAAGTGTGCTTGTAATCGTGATTTTGCCACCAGATGGGGTAAACTTAAAAGCATTATCCAGAAGGATCAGAATAACCTGTCGTAGCGCATCAAGATCACCAACGATGGCAACATCCTGAACCTGACTATAATCCATATCACGCCCCTCGTAGAGCGTGTGTACACGACGTGCCATATCTTCCACAAGTGGACGCACTGCGACGGGCTCACTGTGTAGTGGTCGCCCAGCATCGGCACGGGCAAGGGCCAATAGCTCGTTGACAAGCCGAATCAGTCGGTCACTCTCTTCAACCATGTCATCTACCACCGCAGTGCGATCTTCATCATGGATGGGCGGAACACGCTGGAGAAGCCCCAGATTACCTCGAATAGTAGTCAATGGCGTACGTAGTTCATGAGAGGCATCAGCCACAAAACGTTGTTGAGTCTGGAGTGATTGTTCAACCTGATGATACGACATTTCGAGTTCCGATAACATCGTATTAAAAGTAGTTGATAATCGACCAACCTCATCCTGTGGACCTGTATAATCCACGCGACGACTAAAATCTCGTTCTGTGCCAATATCATGGGCGGTTTGTGTAATACGGTTGATAGGGCGGAGTGCGGCTCCCGCGAGGAACCACCCGATCCCGAAAGCCATTACTGTTACCAAACTACTGCCAATGATTAGGATATTTTGCAGGGTGATCAACATGCGATCAAAATCGTCCAACGGTCGTGCTACCTGCACAATGCCCTCAACATCGCTATATTTTTTAATCGGTGCAGTGTAAATAAGCAAGCGCTCGTTGTTTATCGGGGCAATATCAAATTTGCTGTGCCCTAATTGTGCATGCTCAAGCGCGATTGGGCTAATGGGTAACGTAATATTCGGTTCCTTTGAACCATCAATAACCACACCACCAATAGTTCGTGTTTGAACGAATATTTGTGGTGCGGTATGGCGTTTGGCTGAGTCCATAATGCTGTATGGATCTGAATGTGTTGTGGTTAATCGCTTGACTTCGGCTTCAAGGGTCTCCTTCAGGAAGTTCTGGGTAATTTGCGGCACAGTGAAGCGAACTGCAATACTGAAGACAATGAGCGTAAGGGCAAGGATGACGCTGTATAAAAGTGTTAAGCGAAGCCGTAACGACATGTGTATTGTTTATTCATGGTGTAACTCAGCCATCAGCCATAACATATTCTATTATGCCCGATCTATTTCGCGCAAAACATACCCAACCCCGCGCACCGTCTGGATTAAGCGTGGTTCGTTGCCCGCCTCGGTCTTGGTACGTAGATATCCCACATACACTTCGAGCACATTGCCATTGCCACCAAAATCATATCCCCAGACTTCGAGTAGGATACGATCACGTGCCAGTACTTGCCGTGGATAGCGCATCATATATGAGAGCAGATCGAATTCTTTGGGGCTCAGGCTAAACACTCGATTACCGCGACGAGCTTCACGTGTCACCGGATCAAGATAGAGATCAGCATAAGTCAGTGGTCGTTCAAGATGCTTGTTAGGATTGGAGCGCCGTAGCAGGGCTCGAATACGTGCAAGCAGTTCAGCGGGAGCAAACGGTTTGACCAGGTAGTCATCTGCCCCACTGTCCAGACCCATGACCCGATCCTCAATGGAATCACGCGCTGTCAACATCAGAATAGGTGTCTCATCAACAGATCGAAGACGTTGTGCGACCTCTAATCCATCAAGCCCCGGCATCAATCGATCAAGAACCACAATATCAGGGCGTTGCGCCTGTACCTGTGAGAGGGCTTGAACGCCGTCAGCAGCAGTAACGACATTATAACCTTCATAGGTCAGTGTGCGGCGCAACATATCAGTAATTTTACGATCATCATCAGCAACAAGTATAGTTGTCATCATACTACCCCTTATATCATACGAGTAAACGCAGGGAGCAGGATGCGAAAAAACGAATAGGATTTCCCGTTGCGTTACCCGCCAGACTATTCCTGTGTGTCAGAAACTTCTACCGCAGTAAAGTTCACCGCAATATCAACACCATCTTCAACCGTAAGCACCCCTGCAATTGCAGGTGGCTCAAAACCAAAATCTTCCATCAAAATGAATGTGGTTGCTGTCCCAGTCACTCTATCGCCCTCGAGTACGCCACGAACATCAAATGTTACTGGTTGCGTAACCTCACGGATAGTCAGGTCACCAACCAGTGTAAATGTTACTTCTTCTCCCTCGGTATAGCTCTCTGGCATATTTTGTACTTCGGTCGAAACAAATTCTGCAAAAGGATAGGTATTCGACTCAAGCCAACGATCACGAATAGCCCCATCCCGACGCTCTGAGTCAGAGGTAAGGGTTCGCAGGTCTACCGTCATACGCGAGACTTCACCAGAAAGCTCATCACCTGTTGTAAACTGGAATTCGCCCTCAACGACATTGGTAACCCCGATGGCCCGAACCGGCAGATCTTGCTCCAGAAATTGCTCCTGCACATCATAAGAAGCCTCTGTCTCTTCAGGCACGATCTGGAATGTGCGTGCCTCAGCTACTGGCTCAGCCGTTGGTTCTTCGGTAGGCTCTGTTGCTGGTTCTTCGATGGGTGCCTCAGTTGGCACGTCCTCTTCCTCTGGCATTTCTGTTGGCTCAGAAGTAGCCGCTTCTGCCGTTGTATCATCGGTCAGGGCCGTACTTTCAGCTACAGGTTCAGATGTTCCATTACCGCAGGCTGCGAGGAAGATTGCTCCCAGAAGTGTGATGACGAACAGGTGATAGCGCATGGTTGTTTCCTTTATGTATTCATAGAGTCATGTATCTATAAAATAATACGTAATAGATGTGCCACTCGAATCGCTTTATGAGTCAAGTGGTGGTAACGGCGTCGGTGTAGGATCGTCTGTTTCCAACACCAGCTCTTTCTGAACCCAACCTATCGCACGCTCTTCGCCAACTCGCACAAAAACCTGATACCAGCCGTCACGTTCCTCAAATGGCCGAATACGGGCATCCGCTGGAGCAAAAATAGCACTGGACGCATTTTCATCAGGCCTTGAACGAATAGTAACTCCCTCTGTACTACGAGACCGTTGGGTCTTGAATTCCGGCGGTATCAATGCCTCACGATCATTGGGGTCGCGCTCGCTCAGATAGCGCAGAATACCCTGTGTAATACCGTCCGCAACTCGCTCTGGTTCGTTTAACATCAGTGCACGATCCGCTGGATTGGTGAGAAATCCCATCTCGACAATCACACTGGGTGTCGTGCGCGCCACAGTGTGGGTAAATCGATAATAGGAAAATGCGTAATAGCCGCGCATGTTCACCGTGATAGACGAGTCCCAGGGAAGTCCGGTGGCGTCAGCATACTCAGTTCTAATCGCATCGTGGAGTTGTTGAGAAGCACGTGATGTACGCCACGATGTTGCAAGCTTAAATCCATTTGTCGCGGTGCTCGTCGAACCATCAGCGTGAATCGAGACAAATGCATCAGCCTCATACGCAGGTGGAATCGTCGCTGGCAAGAGATCAACAGTAATGCCCTCATTTTGGAGTTGTGCGGCTACCTGTTCAGCAATAAGCATATTCACATCTACCTCCGTGTATTCGCCTACAATGGCCCCAACCGATGTACGAAGTCGCGCAAGCTCGTCTGGTAATTCTTCTGTTTTCCAATGGCCCACCTGAATACCAACACGCGGTGCTATCGCTAACTCTGTAGTTGGTGTGCTGGCCACCATCACTGTCGGTAGCGGCGATGGATTCGGCGATGGCTCTGGCGTGGCTGTCACGACCGTTGTAGTAGGTGTCACCTCGTTGCTTGACGACATCTCTTCTTCCGAGAGGGCGACAACAGCCGGTTCTGTTGGAGGCGTTCTATGTTCTTCAGATGCCCGTGATTGTGTGCCTAGAGCGATAAGTGCCAGCATAATTGGTAACACTATCATGAGCGAGACGCCGTATCTTTGCATTGTTGATCGACGCACTATGTGTTCCTTTGTGATTATGAATAGGATTGCTAGAAATTGTAGACGGTATGGTTGAAGGGATACTTAACAGAGGCTGAGAACATCCTGAGAACCCATCGTTTTATGCATTTACATGCCTTTTCCTCAGGATTCTCTTAACACACATTCCACATAGTTGTATGAAAGAGGTGTACATTACAATTATAGCCAGATACAGGAAGGGATTTCATATGAAACAGCGCATTGATACACTTGTTGAGCAATATCAAACTGGTCAACTGACACGACGTGAATTTTTGCGACGAGCAGGCGTGTTGTTGGGAGGCCTCACAGCAGCACAAGCGTTACTTGTCGCATGTGGTGGTACGGAAACCGCAACAAGCCCAACAGAGCCAGCAGCAAACGATGCTGGGCTAGCAGAAACTCCAGAAGCAGCGGCAGATACTCAGCCTGAGGCAGAGTCTACGACAGCAACTGGTGAGATTACCACAGAAATGATTACCTTTGCTGCCAATGGTGATGAAGCACCTGGATACCTGGCGCGACCTGTTGGCGATGGGCCATTCCCCGGCGTTGTAGTGATCCAGGAATGGTGGGGTCTCGAAGACCATATCATGAGCGTCACAGAGCGTTTTGCTCAAGCCGGATTTGTGGCACTGGCACCAGACCTCTACCGTGGTGAGGTGGCCGAAGAACCGGATGATGCTCGTCGGCTGGCGATGGCGTTGGAGCGCGATCAGGCACTCGTCGACATTCAAGGCGCGGCGAACTATCTGCTTGAGCAGGCATTTGTAGAACCTAAACAGGCTGGAATTGTGGGTTTCTGTTTAGGCGGTGGCCTTGCCATGAACATGTCCTATGTCGGCGAAGACATTGGCGCAGTGGTTGTGTTCTATGGTGGTGGGGTCGAGCCAACCGATGAGGATTTTGAGGCAGTTACTGCACCGGTGCTGGGTATCTATGGTGAAGCAGATCAAGGCATTCCCGTGGAACAGGTTGAGCAATGGGAGAGTGCATTTGCAGAGTTTGATAAAACCAATGAGATGGTCATTTACCCCGATGCACCCCATGCTTTCTTTAATGACACCCGCGACTCGTATCGCGAAGAAGCCGCCGAAGATGCCTGGCAACGGACCATCAGCTGGTTCCAGCAGTATCTGGCATAATAACAAGCTACCTGTCGATTTTCCAGAAGGGAGTTATGATGCACACCATTCAACTACGTCCCACAACTATCGCTGATCTCGATTTTGTGATAAGCGCTGAACAACACCCTGATAATCGACCATTTGTGGAACCATGGACTCGTGAACAACATACAACTGCCCTTAATAACGTCGACATCTTGCATTTTGTGATTGAGCATAGCGAGCATAATCACGCTGTTGGTTATGCTCTCCTGGCCGGATTGAAAAATCCTAATCAGTCTATTGAACTACGCCGCATTGTGGTCACGGAGAAAGGCCATGGATATGGTCGAACTGCATTACACCTCATCACGCAACTGGTGTTTGGAACACTTGAAGCCCATCGCCTCTGGTTAGATGTCAAAGAGCATAATATCCGTGCACAAAACATCTATAAGATTGCCGGGTTTGTTGTCGAAGGCACGCTGCGTGAGTGTCTCAAGAGCGAACATGGTTTCGAGTCGCTGATAGTAATGTCGATGCTTAAGCGTGAATGGGTGGTAAGATAATGATGGGAAGTTGGTACCTTCTAAAGTCAGATGCTCTGAATATAGATTCGGTGTTTGAAATCCAACACATATAAGTCTTCAAGCAAAAGCATTAGGTTGCCATCTACCGATAGTCGCAGCAATATGCCGGCTACACACCTGTCGAGGAATGACTACTGATACGCTAGGGGTAGGTGTTGGCGTGTTTGCTGTTTTTGATGAAGATTACAAATGGCAAAACCAATCAAAAGTGCTTCTCTCGATACATATACAGCAAGTGTTACCTTTCCTTACACGAATACGTCATAACATATGAAACGTTCATAATCACCCGAAAAATATTTTCAAGTGATTGGGGATAATGAATCACATGTCAGGACTTACGCAAAAGCCATCTGCACCGCAGGCGATTTCAAATGTTGACGCAGGTACTCCGACAACAATCCATGCTTGATCCGATAGATTGTGGTGTCTGCGTCGTGAGCAATTTGTTTCAACCGGACCCAGACCAG
>JBCDFA010000356.1:0-8053 GCA_039178835.1 Chloroflexota bacterium | reverse complement strand
GGCGGAGAAAACGGGGTATCCCGAAGAGATGCTCGATCTGGATCTGGACCTGGAAGCGGATCTGGGCGTGGATACGGTGAAGCAAGCGGAGACGTTTGCGGCCATTCGGGAAGCGTTTGATATTCCACGGAAGGACGACCTACAACTGCGCGACTACGCGACATTGAGTAGTGTCATCCAGTTTGTGTTTGACAATCGTCCTGACCTAAAGGTCGCTACACCTGTCGCAGCGCCAGTTGCCACACCAGTAGTAGCACCCGCTGCCGTGCCAGCAGCATCTAACGGCACTGACCCGGTGACGGCCAAAGTGTTGAGCATCGTTGCGGATAAGACCGGGTACCCAGAAGAGATGCTCGATCTGGATCTGGACCTGGAAGCGGATCTGGGCGTGGATACGGTGAAGCAAGCGGAGACGTTTGCAGCGGTCCGTGAGGCCTTCGACATTGCCCGCCAGGACGATTTGCAACTGCGCGACTACGCGACATTGAACAGTGTCATTCAGTTCGTATTTGAGAATCGTCCCGACCTGAAGACCGCAACACCGACGACAGGCACAGCGGTTCAGCGTGAGATTGCTCCAGCAACTCCGGCAGCGGCACCAGCGACAACGGCGCTCAAGACCGTCGGTACACTCGAAGATGCCGATAGCGTCCCACGGCGTGTTCCGGTTCCATCCCTACGGCCAGCGCTTGACTTCTGTAAGCCAACTGGCGTCGCACTCGACTCCAACACACGTGTTGTCGTGATGATGGATCGTGGTGGGGTTGGCAAAGCGCTCTTGAGCCGTCTGGACAAGCGCGGTGTCGGCACACTCATCATTGATGAGCCGCTGGCGAGTGATGTTATTGAGGGACAACTCAAAGCCTGGCTCAACGAAGGCCCAATCCATGGTGTCTACTGGCTGCCAGCCCTTGATGTCGAACCGATGCTGGAAGAGATGGATCTGGAAATCTGGCGTGAGTTGAATCGCCAGCGGGTCAAGAATCTCTACCAGACCATGCGAACCCTGTACGACTCAATCAGCACCGCAGGAACCTTCCTGGTCTCGGCAGTGCGATTGGGTGGATTGCATGGGTATGGTCCAGAGGGTGCAACTGCACCACTTGGCGGCGCGGTAACAGGCTTCACCAAAGCCTACAAGCGCGAGCATGGCGAGGTACTCGTCAAAGCAGTTGACTTCGATATCAGCCGCAAGACCGCTGATCCAGCCGATGCGCTGATAGCAGAAACGCTCTCCGATCCTGGTGTTGTCGAAGTCGGGTATCACAACGGATTGCGCTATGGCATCACGTTGCTTGAACAACCGGCAGCTGATGGCCAGCCAGGAATGACGCTCGATAAGAACACAGTCTTTGTGGTGAGCGGTGCCGCCGGTGGTATTACCAGTTCCATCGTAACCGATCTGGCTGTTGCCAGTGGTGGTGTGTTCTACCTGCTGGATCTGGCTGATGCACCAGCACCGAATGATCCGAAGATTAATCTGTTCCGCAACGATAAGGAAGCCCTCAAGCGCATGCTGTTTGACGAACTCAAAGCAGCTGGCGAGCGCCCCACGCCGGTCGTGATTGAACGGCAGATTATGGGTATCGAGCGCTCAGAGGCTGCACTTCGTGCGATTGAGTCGGTCGAGGCGGCTGGCGGCACTGCCCACTACCACAGCGTCAACCTGCTTGATGATGGTGCAGTGAAGAAAGCTATCGATCAGGTACGGCAGGATTATGGACGGATCGATGTTCTGCTCCACGCAGGTGGTTTGGAGATCAGTCGTTCACTGTCCGACAAAGAAGCCAAGGAATTCAACCTGGTCTTCGATGTTAAGTCGGATGGCTTCTTCAACATGATTCGTGCGGCACAGGGTATGCCGATTGGCGCAACTGTGTCCTTTAGCTCAGTGGCAGGTCGCTTTGGCAACAACGGTCAGACCGACTATAGCTCGGCTAATGACCTGTTGTGTAAAATCACCAGCAGCCTCCGCACTTGGCGACCCGAAACCCGTGGTATCGTCATCGACTGGACGGCCTGGGGTGGTATGGGTATGGCCACTCGCGGCTCCATCCCCAGAATTATGGAGATGGCTGGAATCGATATGTTGCCACCCGAAGCTGGTGTGCCAACCATCCGACGCGAACTGACCTACGGCGGAACCCGTGGTGAGTTGCTCGTCGGTCAGCGGCTCGGTATTCTGGTCGAGGAATTCGATCCTGAAGGCGGCCTGGACACAGCGAAAGTTGCTGCGTGGCTTGCCGAACGGAACCACCCATTGCAGATGATTGGCACGGTCAAAGCGGCCAAACTCTACGGTGGGCTGGAAGTCGAAACGACATTTGACCCAACCGAACAACCCTTCCTCTACGATCATCAGCTTGATGGTACACCGCTCCTTCCAGGGGTGATGGGCACCGAATCCTTTGCAGAACTGGCCTATGTGCTGGCTCACGCATCGGGCGGGACTTACCATGTGGCAGCCATCGAGAATGAGCAGTTCGCCAGTCCATTCAAGTTCTATCGTAACCAGCCACGTACCCTCTACTTGAATGCGACAATGAAGCCGATTGCAGGCGGCGATCTGCTGGCACTCACCACGCTGAAGTCCATCACTCAGCCGCGACCTGAGATGCCAGCCCGTGAGGACGTTCACTTCACGGCCAATGTCCGTCTGACTAGTGCGGCGGTCGAAGCACCACCGACAGGTGATGCACCCGTCTGGCAGGAAGGCTCAGAGGTCAAAGTCTTCGAGAGCGCCCGTATCTATCAGGTCTACTTCCATGGTCCAGCCTATCAGGTTCTGGAACGGGCACAGGTCGTCGGCAACCAGGCGATTGGCCTGATGGCCGAGAATCTGCCACCCAACGGCAAACCCGAAACGGCGGAGACGCTCATTGCGCCACGCCTGATCGAGTTCTGTTTCCAGACGGCAGGTATCTGGGAGATGGTCACGAAGAACGTGATGGCGTTACCAGCGGGTATTGGCTCAGTCACGACCTACCGTCAGCCTGAGAGTGCCGAGGGCCGTCGGTTGTACGCCGTTGTCACTGCGGTCAACGATGGGACATCTTTCGATGCCATGGTGGTTGACGAAGCAGGAAACGTGTATGTCGACATGCGCGGCTACTTGACCGTCCAACTACCAGGAAACGTCACGCTTTAGATTGGTCTTAATGAATGCCTATGCGTTCTTGCATGGTGAGCTATAATGTACGAGCGCATAGGCAACCCTGAAATAATATCAATATCATCACGTGTGCGTGGTATCAGCACAACGTTCATTGCTCGCACAAGAAACCATGGTTCACTGGCTCATTCAGTCCACAAGTGCACATCCAAACCTGCCCGATGGTGTCGTTCCGCAGGGCCTGCTCAATGCGACCGAAGAGGCGCGCTTCCATCAACTGCGGACGCCCCAGCGTCGCCATACCTGGCTACTGGGACGTTGGACTGCTAAACATTTGCTTCAATCATACCTGGCGCAGGAGTGGGGTGTTCCTACCGCCTTTGAACATCTCACGATTGCCAATGCTGCCACAGGTGCACCATATGCAGTTTTCCACAATGGTGCGGCTGGTATCCCACAACTTGAGTCACTCAGGTTGTCTATCAGCCATCGCCGTGATCAGGCGTTTTGTGCGCTGGCCACGATAGAAGGTGGGGAGATTGGCGTTGATATCGAGTGGATTGAGCCACGTGCGAGTTGCTTTGTTGAGGATTATTTCACTCAGAAAGAGCAACAACTTGTGTATGGCATGTCGGTAGAACAGCAAGATACCTATATTACGGCAATCTGGAGCGCCAAAGAGGCTGTGTTGAAAGCACTTCAACTCGGCTTGACCGTCGATACACGGCGCATTTGCATTACCCCACACCAACTCATCACAGGTGACTGGAGTACCATTGATATTTGTTGTGACGAACGACTGACCCCAAACGGAGTAACAGCATTCAACGGTTGGTGGCGAATCGAAAGCGGTTATGTATTAACCCTTGCTATTAAACACGATTTGGCATCCATCAAGTGTGGAAGCGGGGCCTTCATCTAAGCATGATGAGGCTTCACAACCACGGAGGGTTTGTTCAGTGGAAAAATACATTCAACGACTCAAGGAACGGCGCGAGACCGCTCATGGCGGCGCAAAAGATCTCGAAACTCAGCATAAGAAGGGCCGTCTAACTGCCCAGGAACGTATCGATCTGTTATTCGACCCAGGTACCTTCAACGAAATCGATACACTGGTGACAACGCGCTATGATAGTTATATGGGTGGCAAAAATTCCCGCCTGGGCGATGGTGTCATTACGGGTTATGGGTTAGTCAATGGGCGTCAGGTTTTTGTGGCCGCCCAGAATGCTGCGGTGATGGGTGGTTCGCTGGGGGAGATGCACGCCAACAAAATTATCAAGGCCATGCATATGGCATTGAAGTATGGGTGCCCCTTTATTGCGATGAATGACTCTGGTGGTGCGCGTATTCAGGAGGGTGTCGATAGCCTGGCTGGTTACGCCCGTATTTTCGATGCCAACTGTGAAGCATCAGGGGTCATTCCACAGTTCTCGCTCATTATGGGGCCGTGCGCCGGCGGTGCAGTCTACTCGCCTGCGCTGACCGACTTTGTGTTCATGACCGAAAATAGCTACATGTTCATTACCGGACCTGATGTGGTCAAAGCTGTTATGCAAGAGGAAGTTAATCAGGAGACGCTGGGTGGTGGGCGTGTGCATAGTGAGGAAAGTGGTGTGAGTCACTTCCTTTCCCATGATGACCGTGAATGTCTGACCAAGGTGCGTGAACTCCTGAGCTACTTGCCCTCGAACAACCAGGATGATCCACCCTATGTCAAGCCACGCGACGACCCTGATCGGCGTTGTCCTGAGTTAGAAGAAGTAGTACCGACTGATCCTCACCAACCCTATGATGTGCGACAAGTTATTGCCAGTATTGTTGATGATGGTCGTTTCTTCGAGGTGCACGAACTGTGGGCGCAGAATATGGTGGTCGGTTTTGCACGCCTCAACGGTTGGGTGGTCGGTATCGTGGCGAATCAGCCAATGGTGCTGGCAGGCACGATTGATATTAAGGCGTCCATCAAGGCGGCTCACTTTATCCGGATTTGCGATGCATACAACGTGCCTATTATTACCCTGCAAGACGTTCCCGGCTTCTTACCCGGTACCAATCAGGAGTATGGCGGTATTATTCGTAACGGTGCACGTATGATTTATGCCTACAGTGAAGCCACCGTACCAAAGCTGATGATCATTCTGCGTAAGAGCTATGGTGGTGCCTACTGTGTGATGAGCAGTAAAGGCCTTCGCAGTGACTTGCTCTACGCCTGGCCCAATGCTGAGATCGCGGTGATGGGTGCCGAGGGAGCAGTCAACATTCTGTTCCGTAACGAGGTGAAGGCGGCTGAAGATCCGGCTGCACGTCGGCGTGAGTTGGTTGATACCTACGAAACGAATTTCAATAACCCATATGTGGCAGCAGCACGTGGCATGATCGACGATGTGATTGAACCACGCGATAGTCGACGTGTGCTTGTCAATGCCTTACAACTCACCCTCTCGAAACGAGAACGGCACGTTCCACGGAAACACGGTATCTCGCCTATGTAATCCGCTATTGGAAGCTGTATACTACAGCTGTCAATAGTGTGTCAGAGGAACACTATGTTTAAGAAAATACTCGTTGCTAATCGAGGTGAGATAGCCGTACATATCATCTGTGCCTGTCGCGACCTAGGTATTCGCACTGTGGCTGTTTACACGCCGGTCGATATCGGTGCGATGCATGTCCGTCTGGCCGACGAATGTGCGCCGCTTACCACCGAGAGTGGTTATCAGGATCAGCAGGAAATGCTGCGTGTCGCACAGAAAACAGGTGTCGATGCGATCCATCCTGGGTATGGCTTCCTTGCTGAAGAGTCTGCATTTGTGCATGCGTGTGAAGATGCAGGCATTACGTTTATTGGTCCTTCGAGCGCCACCCTTTCTGCTGTCAAGGACAAAATTGGGGCGTTGGAGCGTGTCCAATCTGCAGGTTACACAACCGTTCAGTATTCGTCTCTCTCGCTTGATGAAAGCGACATGGATGCTATTCAGGCTGAGGCCGAAAAGCTGGGCTACCCCTTGATTGTGAAATCGAACAGTGGTGGTCGTGGTCGCGGAACGCGCCTGGTGCGTTCGCCTGATCAGCTACAGAAGGCGGTCGAACGGACGGTCGGTGATACACGGGCGATCTTTCACGATCAGCGTATCTACCTCGAACACGCGATTCTGAACGCGCATTATGTTGAAGTCCAGTTATTGAGTGATCAGCATGGTCACATGGTGCATCTGGGCGAACGCGACTCATCGATCCAACGCAACAGCCAGAAGATTATCGATGAGGCACCTTCGCCAATACTTACGGATGAACAACGTGAGCGATTGTGGAAAACCGCTATAGAGGTTGCTCATTTGTTTGACTATCAGGGTGTCTGTACGACCGAATTCGTCATCGATGAAACTGGCCAGTTCTTCTTTACCGAGATTAAGGCACGTATTCAGGTCGAAAGTCCTGTCACGGAGATGATTTCGGGCGTCGACATTGTGCGTGAGCAGTTACGTATTGCTGCAGGTGAGCCGCTTGCGTTTACTCAGTCAGATATTCAATTGCGGGGATGGGCAATGCAATGTCGGATCAATGCGGAAGATCCGACCAAGCGTTTCTTGCCGAGTCCCGGCAAGATTACGTTCTTCCGTCCACCGATTGGTCCACATGTGCGTGTTGATGCCTATGTCACCCAAGGTTCAACTATTACCGAGTACTTTGATCCTATGCTGGCCAAATTGACGGTTTGGGCTGAAGATCGAACAACCTGCTTGCAGCGTATGCGCCGTGCAGTCGCCGATTTTGCTATTAGAGGTGTGCAGACGAATCTACCGTTGATCCAACACATGCTCAATGATCCAGACTTTGCGCGAGGCTATTACACCACCGAATTTGCTCGACGGCCTTTGCTGCCTAAGACGGGAGATTCGGAGCATCTTCGCAACCTGGCCATTGCCGCAGCGATTGATTATGTACGCCGTAGGACTGTTACACGTACATCGCAACCAGAACAGCTTTTACGTGGATGGCATCGCTCAAGCCGCCGATTGCCGGAATAACGTTTATGCCAGACTCGTTACCATATGATGTCTTGGATCAATGAAAGTGTGGAACGCCCATGAGTAAAGTACAGGTCACAATTGATGATCATGCCTATGAGATTGAGGTCAACCCACAGCAGCGGAATGGCGATGAGTTGATGGTCATTGTCAATGGTGAAAGTGTGCCAGTCACAGTGCCAGGTATTGATGATTATACTCCGCTGGACTGGCTGGTGGTTGATGGGCAATCGTATGAAATTGCTCTTGATGATGATTTACTCTGGATCGGTGATTCCAAAGGGCTACACCGATTAACTATACGTGATATGGGTACAACAGTGGCCCGTCCGCCCAGTGGTGATGGCCGTGTGAAGGCGCCTATTCCGGGTCTCATTGCACGTCTGTTAGTGCAAGAGGGGGCGCAGGTTGAAGCTGGTCAGCCTATCATCATCCTTGAAGCAATGAAAATGGAAAACCAGATCCGTGCACCACGTTCTGGTACTGTAAGCCAGATCGAGGTGAGTGAAGGTCAGGTGGTCATACTTGATCAAATGATGATCGAGATAACGTAATAGATCGATTGTGAACATGCTGTAGAGCCTACCGTAGACCCCGTCTGTCTATGGTAGGCTCTGCATTTCTCTCCACTGCTAATCTGCCTAAGCCTCGTTTGTATCAACTACTGCAATCGCTTCGATCTCCACCAGAAAATCAGGATGAGCCAATGCTGTAACACCAATAAAAGTGCTGGTAGGGAGTCGTTCAGCATGGAAAAACTCGCGCAATGCCTCGCTGACAGGCTGATTATGATGAATATGCTCACCGACGATGTAGACTCGTACTGAGACCACATCATCACGAGTACCGCCGGCTGCTTGTACGGCCAGTTCGATATTGTGTAGGGTGCGCTGTGTTTGCTCTCCGAGAT
>JBCDFA010000355.1:0-8116 GCA_039178835.1 Chloroflexota bacterium | reverse complement strand
CTGGTACTACGAAGACCCGTTGTTTGAACACGGCATCCGTGTCCGTGATATGCTGGTATTTCGGGTAGATTTGCATGCCGAGCCATTTGAAGCGCAACAGCGCTTACGAGTCGTCGCGTCATCACATTTCAAACAAACATCGCAATAGCATCAGCTATCTGGCTATCTAGCAAGGGGTTGTTATGAAACTCGCCATCATTGGTGCCGGAGCAGCTGGTCTCGCTGCTGCCCGCAAACTGCACCAGCGCCAGCCTAACCTCTCAATCACCATCTATGAAAAAAGCCGGGGACTCGGCGGTCGTGCGGCAACACGTCGGCGCGATGGCTTTGTGTTCGACCGCGGCGCACAATACTTCAAATCACCCTCGCCAGCCGTGGAACAGCTGTTAACCAAAGAGCTTGCTACCGACTCGCTCCACGACATTGGCCATCCTGTCTGGACCTTTGATCAGCACAACACGATTACTGAGGGCGACCGTGCCCAGAATGCCGAACCCAAATGGGTGTATCGTGACGGTCTCAACCGCCTGGGCAAACTTCTGGCCAATGATCTCGACGTGCAGCGCGAAGTACGCATTGGCCGACTACAACAGGTCAGCACCGATAATCACAAGGGCATTGGCTACGAACTATACGATGTTGCTGGCCAGTTCAGGGGCCTGACCGACATGGTGCTGCTCACACCACCAGCACCCCAGATCGTTGATATCCTCAACGCAAGCGAGATCGACAGTACCATCAAAGAAACCCTACAGACAGAACTCGTCAAGGCTACGTATCGACGCTGTCTGTCACTAGCGCTGGCATATGACCACGTCATTGAGCGGCCATTTTATGCGCTGGTCAACACAGATCGGGCTCATCCCATCTCGTGGCTGGGGCTTGAGCACAAAAAAGGACCCGAGCGCTGCCCGGCAGGACACAGCTTGCTGCTGCCACAGATGGCCGCACAGTTTAGCCTCGATCACTGGGAAACGCCACCCGAATCGCTCATTCCTCTCGTCGCAGAACAGGTCAGTGAGTTGTTGGGCACAGATCTACGAACACCGCTCTGGGGAGATGTGCAGCGCTGGCGCTACGCACTGCCTGACTCCTCAGCAGACTTTGCGACACTCAACCAGACCAACTCAGGGCTGTTCTTCGCTGGTGACTACACAACCGGACAGGGGCGTGTTCATCTGGCAATAGAGAATGGCTGGCGTGTTGCAGAGGAGCTTGAGCGCTATCTAAATGGCACTTCGTAGATTCCGTATGTGTTCGCAGTATCGCCCTGTTCCACCAGAACGGAATCATCAGTGTTGCTCAAGTGCTCTTGTCGGACCAGCAGATCATACCCTTCGTGACGCACCCGCAGATCGTAGTAGAGGATGGTGAATGCGCCAAACTGAATCGGCAGATAGACGATCATCCCAAGCTGAACCAGCACCAAGGCAAACGCGATACCCCAGGTAAAGATGTCAGGAATACCCGCGTTAAGATAAGCAAGAATCACAATCACAAAAAAGCGCGGGAGCCATCCGACACATTGCATCAGCACTCCCAAAATGACCACCATCGTTGCAACACGCCAGAAGGATGATCGCACCAGTTGCCAGCTACGCCGCAGGCTGGCCAATGGGCGTTGCTGTTCCAAAATCGCCACGCACGGCGCGACACTCAATACTGTGTAGATCACAAAACCCATCAGACTCACCGGCAAGACGATCAGCAACGAACGTAAATCGATAAGCGACCAAAACAACAGCGGCGAAGAAAAGAACGACACAAAATTATCTAGTGAGGGAAGGTACAGCCCTGGCAAAGTGTACAAGCCACCTGCAACAAAGAGCAGGAACAACGCCAGAATGAGCGAACCAGACGCATACGCATGCGGAAGCGATACCGGAGTCGCAACGCCAAGATGAAAAACCGCAAAATCCCGAATGAGAAACGGCGTTGTGATAATCAGCACGATGAGAAGGACACTTATCGACCAGACGGTGTTGTTCAACGAGACGGTAAAATCACCAAAAAGCCAGTACTCCAGTAGCGGTGTAAATGGTGCCAGCAGCAATGGTAAACCAATCTCCAGCAGATCTGAGCCTACATTCAATGCGTTGATACGCTGCGTTAACCCATACGATAACACCATCACCAGTTGGATGACGACAACCGGGAAGATAAGCGTTCTGAAATGCGTGCGATAAATGTGTAAAGTCTGATCGAGGATTTCCCCGAGTGAGTGTGGGCGCAGAGGAGACAGCATATGTTCACCATGTCACAAATGGTCACTGATGACTGATAATACCACACTCAACAGGGGTATGCGGGGTTACGGACTGCGCGTTAGCCGCGATGGACAAGCAAACGCAATCCGTTGAGCACGACCAGAATCGTACTGCCCTCGTGGCCCACCACGCCGAGTGGCAACGGAATACCCACCGACAGCGTTGAAATCACCAGCACGACCACCACGCCCAGCGCAAACGTAATATTCTGCCAGACGATCCGTCGTGCGCGTTTGCTGAGGCGAACAGCGTATTCGATAGCCCCAAGATCGTCGGACATAAGCACGATATCAGCCGTCTCCAATGCCACATCGGTACCCGCAGCACCCATGGCAATACCCGTATGGGCCGCTGCCAGGGCAGGCGCGTCGTTGATACCATCACCAACCATGGCAACTGCGCCATAACGCTGTTGGAGTTGCTGCACAATCTGGAGTTTGTCCCCCGGCATCAATTCAGCGTGCACCTCATCAATACCGGTACGACGGGCAACTGCTTCAGCCACTTCTCGATTATCACCTGTCAGCATGACCATTTTCGTGATACCGGCCTGTCGCAACGCAGCAATACGGTCGGCTGCCTCCGGTCGCTCCTGGTCCATCACCGTCACGATGCCCAGCCAACGCCCCCCACGATTGACCAGCAGGGCTGTGCCACGACCAGACTGCGCCAGTTGCTCGATACTGTCCTGCATATCCGATGGTACCTGATACCCATACTGTTCCATCAACCGTGGTGAGCCAACCAACGTTTCTGCGCCATCCCAGTAAGCCCGCACGCCCATGCCGGTGACTGCTTCAAACTGCTCTGGTGCCGCTATGGCAATGCTATGCCGATAGGCGTAATCGATGATAGCACGGGCAATCGGATGCTCACTAGGCTGTTCCGCACGTATAACCATGTCTAGCAGATCATCAGGCAAAACACCAGGCTGGGGCAGAATATCAGCAACTTCCGGTTTACCATAAGTCAGTGTTCCAGTTTTATCAAACGCAACCACTTGTATCTGACTCAGCGCTTCCAGATGGGCACCACCCTTGAACAACACCCCACGACGGGCGGCGTTGGCGATGGCACTCAGCAATGCGGCTGGCACACTGATGACCAGTGCACAGGGCGACGCAACAGTCAGCAACGTCATCGCACGATAGAAGTTATCGCCAAAATCGACGTTGAAGAGCGTCGGCATGAGTGCGATAAACAGGGCCACCGCACCGATCACGCCGATGGCATACACCTGCTCGAAGCGATCCAGAAAGCTTTGGGTACGCGCTTTGTGCGCCTGGGCATCGCTCACCATGTCGATGACACGTGCAAGTGTGCTCTCTGCCGCAGGTTTGGTCACCTGCACATCGAGGGCGCCGTTCTGATTAAGGGTACCTGCTAAAACGGTATCACCTGTTGTTTTGTAGACCGGCATCGACTCACCCGTGATCGAGGATTCGTCGAAACTTGCACTCCCCTGCACAATGGCCCCGTCCAGTGCCACGCGATCTCCAGGGCGCAACACCACGACATCACCGATTGCTATCTCATCTAGCGGGACGCTCGTCAACACACCATCACGCCGCATGTTGACACGATCAGGTCGTAGCTCTAAGAGAGATGAGATAGCGCGCTGGGTCCGGCCCATGGCATAATTCTGTAGCACATTGCTCAGCGAGAAGAGGAAAAGCAAGATCGCTCCCTCGGTCCACGCATCGATATAGGCTGCTCCAAGTGCAGCCAGCACCATCAGAAGATCTACTTCGATAGACCACTCGCGCAATGCAGCAGTGATGGCACGCACGGCGTAGAAGCCACCAAAGAAGTAGGTCGCAATATGTGTTATCAATACCAGTGTTGCAGAGGCTTCAAAGCGCTCGAGCAACAACCCAGTGACAATGCCGATGAGCGTCAATCCAACGAACATCGGCTCTATGAAAGAATCGTCCAGGCGGAGTTGCAGCCTGGAACGAATAATGCGTACAAAAGAGGTAGGTCGTGAAAGCACTGTCACCCTACACCTCCTGTTCTGTGTTAATGTAGTATCTGGCGATCATCAGGGTCGAGGACAGCCAGGAGATCGTCGCCCAGGCGCGAGAAGATACGCTGAGCGAAGAGTTCCATCCACACAAACTGACGCGAAATCAGCACCATGTTGGGGTTCGTCGTCACGGTTGCAGTTGTTGTTGTGTGGCCACTGGCGATCAAAAATTCACGTTCATCTGCGACAACAATCAGCGTCTCCGACATACGGTGTAGCTCTGTTTCGCGTTGTGGATGTCGAACGACTTGCCCAAAGTTAAAATCGCTCTGACCTGTCAGCATAACACCCAGAACCATGCTGTTGCGTTTCGCCGCTTCCTCCATCAGAGCACGTAGCTCTTCCAGATCGGCATCAGCTAGCACCAACATAAGCTCATGTTCTGCCTGGGCTATCATCTCGGCAGCATAGGCCAATGCCTCTTTGCGGCCACTAAAATTCCACAACTGACCCTGGTCCTGTTGTGTATACATCGGCGATAGCCCTGTGCGAAGCTGGGCAAATCGTGTCTGCGCCTCACGTTCATAACGGTCGATCAGTGTATCAGGCGAGACCGGGCGATAAAGCGTTGCTTTCTCTTCCTGCGTTTTTAATACTGCCCCACGTGCTTCTAATCGGCCTAGCGCTTCGTAAACCATCGAGCGCGGAATACCCGCTGTTTTGCTCAACTGGTAGCCCGTTGCCGGATGCTCACGCAACAATGCTAGATAGACCTTCGATTCGTATTCGGTAAGCCCAAGAGCGATCAACTGATCAACTAGATCCATGTCTGTACCTCGACTTTAGTAGTTTGTTTACAAACTACTTCTATAGTATAACCCGTTCCAGAAAAAATGTCAAGAGTTATGTAGACCTTAAACGATTCTCGATAGCAAAATGGGAGCCTTTCATGTGGTTATATGTATTTTCTATTTGATGTGTTATACGTTTTCATAAAAGCTTATTGATAGATATCTGCATGTGTTAACAGTATAGATATCTTTAGCTAAGCACAAGCTAATCTGCTCCCTTATCTCGCATAAACACTTGACAGTTGAGTGAGAGAACTCACCACTTATACGAGACACACTTCGTTTCTCTAGGGTTTCACAGGGAGTGGTTGCTGTCGTTGTACAACACTAGTAAGCAATAACATTGTAGCGCATTATCTTAATACAATGTATGACCCGATAAAAATGAGAGGAATTTCAAGGGAGAGATATCTATCCAATACTTCTCTCATCTCCAGATCTACGACTCACGGATGCTTGACCCTGAATGCCTTTTTGCAGCATAATCTGCTATTAAACGCAGTTGTTTGGCATAGATATGTCTCATAATCGACGGTGTCGTGAGTCGCTCGACAAAACCACGCACCCCGTTTGGTGACTGCCAAACCGTCACAATCTCTAAACGAGTCTGCCGTTTGTGCAGCAGTGTGATAGTAAACGTTGTGACTAACCCAGTTGTTATATCCGTCTCCACTAGCACATGACCAGGCTCTGGCTCGCTGACGGTCATACGATACTGCTTGGTCACACCGAGTACACGAACCTCTGTACGAAAGATAGTACCAGCTCCATAACCGCCCGACTCAACCGTTAAATCTGTAAAATAGGGCTGTGGCAAAATCTTAGGATGCTCATTACGATAGTCAGCAAGAATCGCGTAGATCGTACTTGATGGTGCATCAATCAACGCTGATGATGCGGCACGAACCTGAGCCATATGTCTTACTCCTAGTTTAATTGTTCAATTTGTGCAGTGGAATGTACGCCATTGTATTCTAGCATTACTCAGTTGAAATGAATACAGCCAGCATAATATGTCTAAACAATACATTGTATTTTATGGAGATATGCACTAAAATAGAACAAGAGTTCTTATACAAATCTGGGGAGGTGTTATGGGAGCAGTACACTCTATCAACGGATTAACCTATGTTCATGACTACATAACGGCAGAACAGCAGCAGCAACTTCTACAGCATATTGATGAACAACCATGGCTAAGCGATCTCAAACGCCGTGTGCAGCACTACGGCTATCGGTACGACTATCGCCATCGCGCCATCGACTCGACCCTGCACCTGGGCCCTTTGCCTGATTGGGTGATGTGGCTTGCGGAACAACTATGCACCGACCACCTTGTGTCACACATCCCGGATCAGCTCATCATCAACGAATATGAGCCGGGGCAAGGCATTGCCAGCCACATCGATTGCGTGCCATGCTTCGATGATACGATTCTCTCTATTAGTCTAGGTTCCACATGTGTAATGGATTTTACTGCGACTTCCTCACCAGCACATCTCCCACTCCTGCTGGAACCAGGAAGCCTGGTTGTGATGCGTGATGGAGCGCGATACCACTGGAAACATGGTATCGCCAAACGTAAGCATGATATCTACAACGGACAGAAGATGGAACGAGGGCGGCGCGTATCACTGACGTTTCGTAAAGTTATACTGGAACAGTGATGCCGCGAAATGGCCATGTTGCCATGTAGGTATGCCTCGGTTTTGTGACATGAACAAGATCGACTGAGGCTAATCTACTTTTTACATGGTAAGAGAGCGTTGCAAGATCCTCAAGAATAGGAGCTATTGACTGCGGAGATACATCCTGAAACGCAAGGGTAACATGCGGAACCCAGTGTTCAGGCTGATACTCTTTTCGCACATTTAGTCCAGCTTCCTTCATAGCATCATACAACTGTCGATGGACTTGCTCAAGATATGCAGTCCTGACAACTTTGAGAAAAATAACTGGATAGCGCCCCTCGAACACATCGACACCATCGATATGGACTTCGTGGGGCTCGATCTGTAGAGCTAACTGGTCCAGTGTTTTCGCCAGTGCTCGTGGTTTGCGACACTCGCCAACAACATATGTCACATGAGGACGGATCGCAGCCTGTGCCATACGTAAATCGTAACGATGTTCCAGATGACGCCAGAGCACCATCACCGCATCATACGCATTGCCAGTAAGATCGGAAGATACGCCATATGTTGTAGTCATTTTACATCCCCAATAGTGTCAGAATAAGCGCTTTTTGTACATGCAGACGGTTTTCGGCTTGATCAAACACCACGGATCGTGGCCCATCTATGACCTCAGCAGTAATTTCTTCCCCGCGATGGACAGGAAGACAATGCATCACAACCGCCTTGGGCTGTGCCAGCGCCATAAGCTCAGTATTCACTTGATATGGTTGAAAGACCTGACGACGGCGAACAGCTTCGTGTTCCTGCCCCATTGAAGCCCACACATCAGTATAGACTGCATCCGCCTGCTCAACAGCTTCCTGAGGGACAGCACTAATCGCAATGGTCGCACCATTCTCAGCCGCACGTTGCTCGGCCAGCGCCACTATTTCGGGGTCGGGTCGATAGTCGAAGGGACACGCAACACTGACATTTACCCCAAGCGTTGCCCCCAACAGCAACAACGAATGGCAGACATTGTTTCCATCACCAATATATGCGAGTCGCAGACCTTGGAGCTGACCAAAATGCTCTTGTAACGTAAGGATATCGGCGAGTGCCTGACAGGGATGTTCACGATCAGAGAGCGCATTGATGACGGGAACGGTGGAATACCGTGCCAGTGTTTCGACTGTAGCGTGGTTGAAGACACGCGCAGAGATGGCCTGTACCCAACGGCTCAAATTCCGGGCGACATCGGGCACACTCTCACGGCCCCCCATATCGATGTCATTGGCGGAGAGATAGCTGCCATGGCCACCAAGCTGGGTCATACCCGCTTCAAACGCTACACGTGTACGTAACGAAGGCTTCTCAAAAACTAATGCAAGCGTCTTACCACTCAGGAGCATCTTG
>JBCDFA010000354.1:0-8128 GCA_039178835.1 Chloroflexota bacterium | reverse complement strand
TCGTCCTTCCGTGGGATGTCAAACGCTTCCCGAATGGCCGCAAACGTCTCCGCTTGCTTCACCGTATCCACGCCCAGATCCGCTTCCAGGTCCAGATCCAGATCGAGCATCTCTTCGGGATACCCCGTTTTCTCCGCCACCACACTCAACACCTTCGCTGTCACTGGGTCAGTCGCTGGCGCTGACGTTGTAATAGTTGCTGATGGGGCCGCGTATGCCGCGACCGGCGCAGCTGCTACTGGTGTAGGAACAGGAGTCGCTACAGGTGCCGGCGCAGCGGCTAAGTCAGGGCGGCTTTTTCGCACAAAGCCCACCACACTCGCCAGCGTTGGATAGTCACGCAACTGAATGTCGTCTTGGCGGGCAATGTTGAAGGCTTCCCGAACCGCCGCAAACGTCTCCGCTTGCTTCACTGTATCGATCCCCAGATCCGCTTCCAGGTCGAGTTCAAGATCAAGCATCTCTTGCGGATAGCCCGTCTTTTCGGCGACAATCGCCATCACCTGATCGACAATCGGATCAGCCACAGGTGCTGTAGCAGCAACCGCGACTGGTGCTGCGGCTGGTGTGGCTACAGGTGCCGGGGCAGCCGCTAAGTCAGGGCGGCTTTTTCGCACAAAGTCCACCACACTCGCCAAGGTCGGATAGTCACGCAACTGAATGTCGTCCTGACGAGCAATGTTGAAGGCTTCCCGAACAGCCGCAAACGTCTCCGCTTGCTTTACCGTATCAATACCCAGATCCGCCTCCAGATCGAGTTCAAGATCCAGCATCTCTTGCGGATAGCCTGTCTTTTCGGCGACAATCGCCATCACCTGATCGACAACTGGATCGGCGACTGGGGCTGCTGGTACTGGTGCAGCAGTTGGTGTTGCAACCGGGGCAGCGGCTGGTGCCGGAGCTGCGGCAGCCTTCAGGTCTGGTCGATTGCTGTACACAAAGCCCACTACACTTGCTAGTGTTGGATAACTCCGCAGTTGCAGGTCGTCCTGACGTGGGATGTCAAATGCTTCCCGAATGGCCGCAAACGTCTCTGCTTGCTTCACCGTGTCAATCCCCAGGTCTGCCTCCAGGTCGAGTTCTGGATCGAGCATTTCTGGTGGATAGTCGGTCTTGGCTGCAACGATTTCCAGCACTTTCTGAGTCACCACATCGAAAGTTGGTGCTGCGGGTGCTGCTGGTGTAGCGACTGGTGTCGGTGCTGGTGCAGGCGTTGGTGCTGGTGCACGCGTAGCAACTGGTGTCGGCGCGGGCGTTGGTGCAGGCACCGGTTTCGGTGCCGGTGTTGGGGCCGTTCGTGCCTCGGTTACCGGGGCTGGCTGGAATGCCATTGGTGCCGGTTGATACCCACTTACGCCATCACCAGGAGCGTAAGCACGGACAGTTGGCCCCGTCCCAAGTTGCCATACACTTGGCATTGGTTGCCGTTTAGGGGCACCCTGTGCCTGAACACGTAGCACACGTTTGACGACTTCGGTCTCAGCAAAGTCGTAGCCACTTACGTTGGCCAGCCAATGCTGATAGAGTTGCCGATTGTCGTAGCGATCCATCGAGCCAGGGATGCGGCGGGTCAGGGTCATCGAGATTTGTGAGCCAAACCCGGCAGCCAGGTGTAATGCATACTGGACTGGATAATGTCCCCCACGGCTCAAATTGAGTTTTCCAAGGTCGGGATCGACTTCCTTGAAGTTGGGTACCGGCGGTACAATGCCATGCTCCAAAATCTTGACAGCAATGACATCTTCGATACCAACACCCATCGGATGGCCGGTAAAGCCCTTGGTGTTGGACATCACGATCTGGCTGGCAGCGTCGCCAAAGGTCTCGCGCAGGGCCATAACCTCGGCGGAAGCACTCCCACCACGCGCTGGCGTGAAGGTCTCGTGTGATACGAAGACTGTCTGCGGTGCAGCAACACGGCGGTCGAAACCGAAGCGTCTTTCCGCTGACGTCACCAGATTGTTCATCACCTGCGAGATGTGGTTCACATCCAGACGGGTACCGTGGAAGGCGCTGTTGTTGGTCTCGCTGCTGAGCAACTCAACGATACCACGCATACCACGTTCACGAACGGCATCTTCACTCTCGACCACCAGACCACATGCACCCATACCAAGGATGGTGCCATGGCGGCGGCGATCAAATGGAAGTGCTGCTTCTTCTACCCGATCATCGGTGGCGGCGGCGCCTGTGGAGAGGAAGCCGGAACCAAGCCACTCAAGCAGGTTGTCACTGGTCACATTGTCGGCAGCCACAACAAGTACTCGGCGGCAGCGTCCCGTGCGAATCCAATCTTCCGCTACTGCAATGGCCTGAGCCGTCGCTGCACATGCGGCATTCACGTGGGTATTCGGTCCACGTGCACCAATGTATTCGGCGAACTGGCTGTGTCCCATCGCCAGGATGCGAAAGATGAAGCGACGGTCAAAGGTATATGGTTCACGCTCGATGTCGCTACGAAGTTCGCCAATACGCCGACTGAGCTCTTGCTGGGTGGCAAAATCTTGCGTATAGCGACTCAGGTCTTCGAGCATTGTCAATTGCTCACGTCGATTTTGCCAGGTATAGTAGCGATTAAACTCATCGGCAAGTTTATCGTTACCAGGGAAAGCACTGGCAAAGATGATACCCGTTTCATCACGGAGTGCTTCTGGTAGCAACCAGCGTTCTGGAAGATCTTTGCCGGTTGTGGTGCGTCGATAGGTCTGCACCAGCGGAATACCTGCTTCACGCAATGCATCGATACCAGCCGCCATAGCAAGTTGGGTGGTAGTATCGAGGGCTTCGACCAGCTTATCGGGTACACCGTATTCTTCGGTCAGATCAAACGGACCCGGTCGTCCCGCCAACTTAATGACCTCATTTGGATCAGTCAGCGTCTCGAAATGACCGCCACCACCCTCAGATTTGACCAGGCGGGTGATTTGTTTGTTTAAAATCTCTTTGCGGAAGCGTTCCGGAATGAGATCGATAAACTGTTCACCACGTAAAATACGTAGCGCGTTATCTGGATCCATCACCGGCTTCTCAGCACCTGGGAGGCCCAGACCCGTACCGCTGATAACGACAGAGCCAAGCGGCACCTCGTTGCGATCATAGGTCTTGTGGGAACCATTGGTGTGCGATATGTTCTGAAGCATCTGGGTCAATGCCTGACCAATTGCTTCAGCTGAGTTACCATTCCCTGCATAGGAATGTGATGAGCCAGGGATATTTGAACCTTGGGAATGATTATTCGTCATTGCGACACTCGCACTTGCTCGTAGCGGTTGAGCCGGTGCAGCCGTTTGAGTCGGCGGCGTGGCAACAGGCGCACTTACCTGCGTTGGCGCTACGGCGGGTTGCTCAACCACAGCGTATCCAGCGGCATAGAGGCCACACAACGCGTGGTTAAAGGTCGGGATTTCACCATTCTTTGGATGATTTGTAAAGAGCGAAACAACATCGGCTTTATTACCAAGCACATTGTCAACAAAACCTTTGAGTGCTTTCTTGGGGCCAACCTCAACAAAGGTGCGTACACCTTCGGCATAGAGGGTTTCTAATCCTTTGACCCACTGTACTGGTGAAGCAATCTGTTGCTCTAACACATCCTTGATGTCATTGATATCGGTGGGATACACCTCACCGTTGGTGTTCGCGACAATCGGGATTTTTGGTGATGCAATAGGTGTGCGGTCAAGAACTTGACGAAGCGGGCCACTTGCTGGTGCAACAATACGGGTGTGGAACGCATGGCTAACCGGAATACGGCGTGCATCGAAACCCTTTTCGACGAAGCTGGCAATGGCCTGTTCCACCGCTTTGCTCTCACCACCGATGACGCTCTGCGTGTAGCTGTTGATGTTGGCCGCAACCACATAACCATCGACTGCATCAATGGTTTGCATAATAACGTCAAGTGGTGCCATGACGGCGGCCATCCAGCCGTTGTCTTCCCAACTCACTTTGGTCATTTCGCTACCACGAGCAGCGGCAGCTTCAAGTGCATAGGAGAACGGCATGACTTCGGAAGCGACAAGTGCAGCATATTCACCTAGTGAATGCCCCATCACCATATCAGGTGCAATACCATAGGAGCCCAGCATTTTCATGATAGCAGCATCGATAGTGAGCACCGCCGGTTGGGTAATGGCAGTCTGCATCAGATCCAGTTCAGCCTGTTTCATCTTCGCAGGATCGTCACTATCAACAAAGATATATTCTGTGAGTGGCTTCCCAAGGATCGGAGTCATGACCTTGTCTGCTTCAGCGAAGATTTCAGCCACAAGCGGCTCAATCTGACTTAAGGCATACCCCATATTGGTATACTGGCTCCCCTGACCAGGGAATAGAAAAGCTATCTTGCCCGGTTTGGGACCACTACCACGGAAGACGCCTTGTGCTTGCAGGGCTTTCCAGGCCTGTGGATTATCAAAGCCCATCGCTTTGCGTGCTTTTTCGATACGCTCGAGTAGCTCATCGTGATCGCCAAAGTCAATCACAAGACGCTCTTGTGCGCTGAGATCAGCTTGATCTGGCACACGTTTGGCAGGCGTCCAACCACCAGCAACACGCTCAGAGAGTTTGTCTAGTTTATCTTTGAGTTCGGTTGATGTTGCGCCGCCCAGCGCTACGATACCACGGATGGGAGCTTTGTTGATGTAGCCACTCGATGTTGTTGATGATCCGCCACCGCTCTGCGTACCGTTTGGGGTTCCAGAGGTGGTAGCACCGGCGTATTGTTTACCGTTCGTAGTGAGCATACCAGGCACATATTCCTCTAAAACTAAATGGAAATTGGTTCCACCAAAACCATATGAGCTTACACCAACCCGCCGTGGCAGATTGGAAAGTTTGGACCATTCACGCAGATCGTTGTTCACATAGAACGGTGTGGAAGCAAAATCAATGTTTGGGTTGGGTTGTTCGGCGTTCAATGTTGGTGGCAGCACTTTGTCGTGCAAAGCCATAACGGCTTTGAGCAGACCGGCGGCACCAGCACCAGCCTTCAGGTGACCAATGTTGCTCTTGGCTGAACCAAGCGCAATTTGACCACGTTCGGCACCACCAAAGACTTTGGAAAGGCTCTCCAGCTCAACGACGTCACCAACTTTGGTGCTGGTGCCATGGGCTTCTACCATTGTCGCTGTCGCTGGATCGAGTCCTGCATCTATCCAGGCTCGCTCAGCGGAAAGAACTTGTCCAATCGGGTTAGGTGCGGTAATGCCTTTGCCTTTCCCATCACTGGATCCACCAATACCACGAATGACACCATAGATACGGTCGCCATCTCGTTCGGCATCGGCCAGACGTTTGAGCAAGAAACAGGCAGCGCCTTCGCCCATCACAAAGCCATCAGCTCCGTCACCAAAGGGGCGAGTTCCGGTGGCACTCAAGGCGCCAATCTTACAGAACTTGACGAAGGTCGAGATGCCCATGTTGCGGTCAACACCACCCGTCAGAATGGCGTCACACTGACCACGCAGGAGCAGTTCGACTGCGGCAACGGTTGCGGCAAAGGTCGAGGCACATGCAGCATCGGCGATAAAGTTTGGGCCACGTAGATTGAGCACGTTGGCCACACGACCGGCCACAATATTGGCCAATTCGCCTGGCATGGTGTCTTCCGTCACCTCCGGCATACGACGTCCCATCTCGGCCAGCCACTTTTGCTTCATCGACTCACGTACATTGGCAGGAAGTTGACTAAATTCATCAACGCTGTCAAGCGCCTGGGCTACTGAAGGCAGCATTACCCGCATTGAGGTGATTTCGTGTAATTCGCCCCCCATCGCTGTGCCCAGCACAACACCAGTTCGTTCTAAATCCAAAGGACGTTCCGGGTAACCAAAATCCGCCAGTGCTTCGGCACAGGTGGTGACAGCCCACTTCTGGCTGTCGTCCATGGCAGCGGCTACGCGTGGTGGAATGCGATAACGTTTCCAGTCAAATTCGTAGCCCTTTACCCAGGCTCCAATTTTGCAATATGATTTATCAGGTACGCTTGGGT
The DNA here is from genome assembly GCA_039178835.1 of Chloroflexota bacterium. Classification (GTDB taxonomy): domain Bacteria; phylum Chloroflexota; class Chloroflexia; order Chloroflexales; family Roseiflexaceae; genus AL-N1. The sequence continues at coordinate 2,136 of JBCDFA010000354.1, read as the reverse complement.
CAGGATCGTAGAAGTCAGCAATGCTCCATCGATCAGGTGGAGTTTCAGTAATGCTATAGACTTTATTGCAGATATTCTGCCAGTACTTCGGTGCGCTCAAAGCATCCGGAAGTGTGGCACCTACGCCTACGATCGCGACTGCGCGATCTACTGTCGAATCCATACAAGCTACTCCTTATGGTTCTAGTCGGAGTTGGACCCGGCCTAGAGATTGTATCTATCAGGCTGGCATCGCAGGAAATGTCTCCATGAGTTTTTTCGCTGCGAAATCCATGTCAGCAATTTGACCTGTTTGCGCCTGGTAAATTGCTGGAAGGTTGAGTGAATTGGCCAGATTCGGATCGGTTTGTCCAGCGCTAACAGCCCAACGCAACCCTCCTGTGGCAACTTTGTAGGCAGCGTCGCGTGCAAAGATGCGGGCTAAGGCTTGCTCAAGGTCAAGGCTTAAACCACTGGCGGTGGTTGGTTTGCTCAATACACGCTCAGAGAAGATAGCAGCTGTTTCAGCCCAGGCAATCAGCTCACCCAGACGGAAGAGCACATGTTGGTTGCGTGTGAGTCGATCAATGCGGCAGCGCTCTAGGATGACGGCCAGTGCACGCATAGCCAATGCAGCGTTTCCGGCACCATTGTTGGGTTCGGTTTGTTGGAGTGTTTCCAAACGTCCGGCCCAATCGTTGTAGAACGCGCCACGGGTCTTGAGGTGGAACTGCCAGCGGTCACGGGCAATGGTCCACTCCATGATTTCGGAGGTTCCCTCATAGATACAAGTGATACGGACATCACGCTTAATCTTCTCAACCATGTACTCTTTGGTGTAGCCATAGCCACCAAATGCCTGAATAGCATCTTCTGCAGCTTTGTTTCCACCTTCCGTGGCCATATATTTGGCAACAGCGCCCTCTGTCGCCTGATTTGGATCACCACCATCAATGCGTTCTGCAACCCATTCGATGTAGGACCGTGCAGCTTCGAGCTTGGCCATGTTTGGCACGATCAGCTTGTGGGTGTACCCTTGTTTCTCGCTGAGTGGTGCGCCCCCTTGGATACGCTGCTGAGCATAGTCAATTGAACGCATCATGGCATCCCAACCAGCTCCGAGACCGAAGGAACCGACCATCAAACGAGTGTAGCCGAAGACGGCCTGTGCCTGTGCAAGACCTTGGCCTTCAACACCACCAACAAGACTCTCAACAGGCGCATAGACCTCATCGAGGAACAAAGCTGCCGTGTTGCTGGCACGAATACCATGTTTGTCTTCTGGTTTACCGTAGCTAAAGCCAGGAGCACCGCGCTCAACCACAAACCAGGTCGGGCCACCCTCGGTGTTCGCCAGGATGGTGTAGAGTTGAGCAACACCACCGTTGCTAATCCACTGCTTGCGCCCACTGATGTTGTAGCCAACAATCTCGCCGTTTTCCTTGACGGGAACAGCTTTAGTACTTAGCGAAGCAAGGTCACTACCGGCCTGTGGCTCAGTTGCGCCATACGCCACAAGCAAACCCTCTTCGGCGATGCGGCCCATCCAGAGCGCTTTCTGCTCATGGGTTCCACCGACACTGATTGGATCGGTGCCAAGGAACGTTGCTAACACGGATGTGGCAACACCAAGATCGATTTTTGCCATTTCTTCCGATACACGATAGATATCGTATGCACCACCACCTAAACCACCATACTCTTCGGGGATGAACAACAGGTGGAGGCCAATTTGATCGGGGTTATACAAATCTTTGAGTACTTCGTGGGGAAATTCATCTTTTTCGTCCACTTCCCGTAGAAATTCCGGCTTGAGTTTACGCTCAGCATACTCACGGAGAGTCTCGAGAACCATGTCCAGGGTTTCAACATCCAGAAAGGTCATTGCTCGTATCCTCCTACTTAGCAATTAAAACCAGCGTGTCATAAAACACAGGTACCCTCTGTTGAGGCTTACAGTTGCAACCATCAAAAACAGACACATGCATTGTTAGCGTGTCATCAGATGTGAAATATGATTCTTTGTTGCATTTCTCACATACCTGATCATAATTGTTGTACGACATCGTGCAGGTAAGAAGTGTTTATCCTATAGAAAGACTTCTTTACTATGCATAGAAACTGTTATTATCTATAGATAAGAGATATATATTTAAG
>JBCDFA010000353.1:0-8143 GCA_039178835.1 Chloroflexota bacterium | reverse complement strand
GTAACTCAGGCAGTACGGTCGTGTTGGTGTATTGTACCATTGTTTAGATAGTTAGCTTACTCTCTATCTCTTGGATACCGCATTCGAAGACGGCACCTCCTGCACGACAGCCTCCGACCATATGGTATACTGCAACGACAGGTACAAACAGATCAAGCAATGGCACCCGACCCATGTGTTTTGCATGACAGAAGAGCACCATAGTACTGATAGCAACGGTCAATCGTCTCTGTTCCAGCAAAATGTTTTACACAGGGTGACAACCTCGGATGTGATACCAACGCCCAAATGACAACCTCCGCCAACCTGATGACAACCTGGGTGACAACCTTGTTTGGCATTGGTGTGCCAAAACGCCAACCTACACCAAAAAAACGCGTTTCCCAAAACCCTATTTTATTTCCGGTCTTTTGGGAAAGAGGTTGGCAGAGGTTGGCAAGGTTGTCATTTCAGCAATAGGAAGCGAAATACGAGTAGCTCGTGACGCTGTTTCGCCCAGATTTCGCTTGTGTGTTGACACCTGTCGCATGTCCGTGCTACAATCGAACCCATAACGGCTAAGGTATCGCGCAGCAATGCGTGCACGTGGCCGTTTTTTTGTTGCCGTGTTTCGCCGCTTCATCCAACCTCACACGGCAGCAACCTGGAAGGATCGGAGTTCTATGCACGTTTATGATGTCCGGCGTGAGTTCCAGGGAACGTATACCCAGACACGCCGCACGACGAACCTGTTAGTTCATCACGCTGCCGGATTGTACCCGACCTATCATGGGATCGATGATGTCCGCAGTGTGGCACGCTTTCATGTCCAGAATTGCGCCCGGCAGATCCAACGTGCCAGGTGCTGGGCCAGCCGGTGGCTTTTCTGCACCGGATTGTACTGCAACGCCTCGCCCGGCAGCTTGCTCAGGAATATCTCCTGAGCGATATGAAAGCCCTGCTGCACGCGGTCAAGGCACAGCACCAACTGAAAGGAGCACCAAGGAGTAACGATGCATTTCCAGGACCGTATCATCGAACTACGACGCATGCGCCCCGGCGCTATTGCCGTCAACCAGCATAATTTTCGCACCCACTCGCTCGCGCAATCGGCTGCCCTGCGGGGCGTGCTGCACCAGGTGGGGATTGCCGATGCCCTGCTGGCCTACCACTCCCAACGCAATGACGGTGCACTGACGCTGATTGATGGCCATCTGCGCCGCGCCGAAGCACCGGATGAAGCATGGCCGGTGCTTATTCTTGACGTCAACGATGCCGAAGCTGATGTGCTGTTGGCCACCCTCGACCCTTTGGCCGCCCTGGCCGAGACCGATACAGTACTACTGGAGAATCTGCTCCAGCAGGTACAGACCGATCAACTTGCGGTCCAACAGTTCTTTGACACGCTGGCCCAACAGCACGATATCGTACCAACGACGGCTGATGTGGCCGATCTGACCGATTCAGGCGGGGGTGGTGATGACTTTGTGTGCGATGACCGTATTCCCCAACGCGCCGCCATAGGGCAACTCTGGGAGATCGACGGCAAGCATCGCATGGTCGTCGGCGATTGTACCGACGCCCAAACGATAGCGCACCTGTTTGACGGCACGCCCCAGGTCGATTTACTCGTCACCGATCCCCCCTATGGGGTGCAGTATGACCCGACCTGGCGCCACGAGATCCACTTAAATAAAAGCAGTGGGATGGCAGGTGACATCCACAATGATCATCAATGGGATTGGTCGGCGGTCTACGCGCTGATTGATGCACCCGTGATGTATGTCTGGCACGCCACCTGGTACACGGATCGTATTTTGCAGAGCCTGCGTACACAAGACTATCACCCGGTTGCCATGATTGTGTGGGTCAAAGAGCATTTTGCCATTAGTCGCGGCGATTACCATAACCAGCATGAGACCTGTTGGTACGTGGTCAAGAAGGGCCATACCCATAATTGGCAGGGCGCCCGTGACCAAAGCACCTGCTGGTTTATCAACAAGCTCTCCTCCAATCCGGTGGTATCACACGAGCCGGTGTGGGGCCATGGGACGCAAAAGCCCCTCGAATGCATGCTGCGTCCGATAGTGAATAATACCGCGCCCGGACAGCGGGTCTGTGACCCGTTTCTGGGAACCGGCACCACCGTGATTGCTGCGCATCGCGCCGGACGGATCTGCTATGGCTGTGAAATCGACCCGGTCTATGCCGATGTCGTGCTGGCCCGTGCGGAAGCCGAAGGACTCACCGTGCGCCTCGTCGATAGCAGTGAGACACGCGAGGACCACGCATGAATCCCTGGGAGCAACCTGATGAAAAAGAGCCGTGGGCCACGCGCTTTCAAGTGTATCTGCATCTTGGGCATACACGCACATTACTTGGTGCGTTTAATGAGGAACGTCGCCAAAAAGGTCTTCAAAAGCCTTTGGCGCGGCACGTCAACCACGCATGGAAGCAACATGCCAAGCAATGGAACTGGCAACAGCGTGCAGCGCGTTTCGATGCCTATCAGCGTAAGCAGGAGCAACAGCGGTATGAAGCCGAGCGGATTGCCGACCGGGCGGAACGGCTCCGCATTCGGAAAGCAGCACGGGGCAAATTGGTGCAGGCCCTGGCTGCGCTGCAACCAGAACAGGCCCGTTGGAACGAAGTCATTAATGGCTTGGAGAAAGTGCTACGGGGCCTCCAAGAGGAATACGACGACCTGCCAACGCAACGGGTTACAACCACGATCTCATATGACGATATCAAGAACATGAGTGATGACGAACTTGACCGCTTCATCGAACAACACCATACCTAACAGCATCGCGCTGGCCCTCGCGGAACGTGAGCGGCGACAACGGCAGACGCGCCTCTCACCGGCGACCCCAGAGGTCCGTGCGCTCGAAGCTCAGGGCTACGAAACCTGGCTCCAGGCACTGTTTCCGTCCTACACGACCTATCCACTGGGCGCCCATCATCACCAGGTCTGCCGCAGAGTGGTTCTGCTATGTTGGGAGCAGGCAATGACACATAACGATTACGGAGTACAATTATGTTGACCCCCATCCGACCCAACGGCGACAACGTCAATGGGCTGCGTTTGTTGCAACCGTTCGAATTTGAATGTAGCAATTGTTCATCTAGGCAGATCATCGCATCCTCGTATCAGGGTATCGCGCCTTGTGCACAGAACTCCACGCATTTCTTATAGGATGGTCCGTCGCACGTGCACCGCAGCTGGAGCATGGATACGCAGTTGCTGCCAAACCTGGTCGGCCCGATCAATGGTTGCGACGCGGATGTAAAGGAGCACCGAGTAGTGTGGTAACGTCTCCTCCATCCACGTCTGTTCCGCGCTATCGAAATTGTGTTGCACCACGACACCCTCCTGACTCCCCCGCACTGCACAATAGTAGTCCCCACCACGATAGCTTTGGTACGCGATGCGTAAGGGAATCTCGAGTGCCTGTGTCACCCACGCCTGGACCGTTTCCATCGGTACATCGGCGAACCCATACAGATCGTGGATGGGCAGGCGGGCTTCCTCCTCTAAATACTGGGCGATCCCTGGTGCTAATAAGGTATCAATATCTTGATTGGTCATGGTGCCGTTCTTGGTAAACCCGTTCCACCCCTCGATGTCGCGTACTGTCCGTAGCGGAATGCCAAAAGCCTGTACAAGACAAGCTTCTATTGGCACTAGTGGAATGGGGAGTGGGGACGTTGGCGCGAAGCGATCCCAGAGCAACTGGAGGATCGCGTGTGGTGGCGTGCTGGCACGGGCTGCTGCACGGGCAGCGCGAAGATGTGGGTCGATTGCTTTCATTGAGACATACCTCTTCTTGTAGCTCAAGATTGATAGAACGCATGTTGTACAACACATTGTGGGTATGGAGATGTATTGCGATTCATTTCGTCCCGCTCTTGTGTATCAAGAGCGGGACTTTTAGCGGAACAGCTTGTCCACTTTCCTACGCTCACCGCTTGATGCGGAATAAATGGTTTATTTACGCTCGCACCTACCTCCGAAAAACTACCTCTACATCAGTGTACGCACCACGCGTACCCTTCGGAGGTTTGGGAAATGCAACTCTGGTAAAACCTCGCGCCTGCGCCATTCTTCCAGTGAAAGTATTATTAAGTGCAGCCTCCTCTGGAGACAGGTTTGGATTTTCGTTAAGAGCCTTATTAAACGAGTTGAGGTTATCAGGCATCGCGGTATTCCACTTTCCTCCAATAGCAGTAGCGTGCCTTCCGAGATCTTCCCACGCTTCATTAAAGAGTTGCTTACCTATGCCCTGGCGCTTAAACGCCTCAGGCACTTCTAGTGCTAGCCAGAATATATCATCCTTGTCCAACTCGGCCATAATTATTGCTCCATTAGTTAACCTTTTGGTGAACTCGTCACAGTCAGCATTATGCACCAACCAGCGCTGGGCGCCGACAAAGAAGGTGTGCGCCTCATCGACGGTGAGATTGTACATCACCTGGTCTTCGCGTTCCACCGCAAGGAACTGGACCCGCCCATAGGAGCCATCCGCTTGGCGAATGTGAGCACCGACCCACAGATCGCCCGCATCGACCCAGCCGCGTTCGAGCGTGTAGAACGGGTGCTCAGGGGTGGTCTCCAGCAGTTCGCCGTCGAGCAGCAGGTGTACCTGCGTGGGGTCGGTATGCACGATGACATCAGTGACCGGGAACAGGCCATGTTCGTCAGTGGCCTCATCGTAGGCCCAGACCCTATCACCAATGGCGATCTCACTGATCGGGCGCAACCCATCCTCGGTGCTGACTAGCGTCTCGGCGCTGAAGCTGTTGAAGCACAGGTCATCGACCACCTTGATGGTGTCGATCTCGTCCACGTCATCGCCAATGCGCGTCGCCGCACGGGTGTCATCAGCCTGGTCGACCAGTTTGAAGGTCTGGCGGAAGTCGTCGGCCTGGTCGAGCCGTTTGACCGACCGAATACCCGTCTTCCCAGCAGTGCTATAGCCCCCTCCCGGCAGCGCCAGTCCAAAGACATACAGCCCGAGGATGATGCCTTTCTCCACGAGCGAGGCACACGGGTCCAGCACCGTTTGCGCCGTCTCATAGGTGTCATAGACCTGCAAGGCAATTTCGGCAATCGCCCACACCACACTTCAACTAGGGGATGTAAAACGCTCAGGCATGGGCACACCTGAGCGTTCAAAGACATATGTGAGTGTAATACACCTTCCGTCACTACCAGGAAAGGGAGTGGGTTCACTCATCCGCAGATGCTGCGCCACGTGCCGTAATCACCCCAAACGCACCTGTGCGGACAAAAGTCAGAAACGCTGTCTGTTCAGGAGACATTTGTTACCTCCATCAGTAATAATCGTATAAAGGGATCCATTATGCGTCACAAATCCGACATTCTTCAGCTAGTGCCACTTCGGAACGAGCGTTGCAAGACAGTAATTTCAATGACGAGCAACTCATCAATGATGGCCTCCATGTTCATCCCCTGATCGAACATCACCTGCCAGATCCCATTGGGGCCATGGGAATCAAGTTGCCATCCGCGTTCAACAAGCACGTCACCACGAATGTCGCGGTCAAAACGATCCCAGGACACCCCAAAAAGCTCGCTGGTGGCATTCACACCCGATAAAAAGGTATTCAGATACCAGATAGCGCCGTCGTCTCGCGGACCAATGTACAAACCTGGACGCTTGCGAACCGCTTCAAGCAAGTTTACTAACGCCTCGACCGATGTATTATTATTCTGTGACATAATATATTCCCTTCTACATAACAAAACTTATGTGTAAAAAGTGTAGTCGGGTGAGGATGGTGTTGGATGATCCCTGACAAGGAAAAGTCATCTGAGACCATCCAAGATAGTAACAGCTAGTATAGCCTATGGATAACTTTGATACCAATCACACAAAGGCAAGATATACATGATACGAGTTCAGAAGATAACCCCAAACGATCTCTACGGTTGTGAAATCATCACAAATAGATCAGCATCCTGATAGAATTGTGTTAATTCTTCGAATTGTACAGGATCACCTCTTCTAAGAAAAACTTCAGAGTCAATGAACAAGGGTTGTTGCCCTGATGTATTAATTCTCACCATGTCATGCCAACCATTTGTTGCCACGGTTCGATTATCGATAGTGCCAATCCAACCCGAAAATGAGGGTAGTTCAAAACGAACAATATCAGCCTCATAGCCAAGTTTTTGTATGAGTTCTACCATTTCTTGAGCACAGAGATCGCAGTATCTTTTAACCTTGTGGTCCGCACCTGGGGTATTTTCATACTTTTCTGCTATCGCCCTCAGTTCTTGATTAATTGATGAAAGATTGGGAGGCCAGGGACACCCACTGTTATGCACCAGCCAGCGCTGCGCCCCGACAAAGAAGGTATGTGCCTCGTCCACGGTCAAATTGTACATCACCTGGGCCTCGCGCTCCACCGCGAGGAACTGCACCATGCCATAAGAGCCATCAGCTTTGCGGATGTGTGCACCCACCCACAGATCACCGGCATCGACCCAACCGCGTTCGAGCGTGTAGAACGGATGCTCAGGGGTCGTCTCTAATAATTCGCCGTCGATCAGCAGGTGCACCTGCGTGGGGTCGGTGTGGACGATGACATCCGTGACCGGGAACAAGCCATGTTCGTCAGTGGCCTCATCGTAGGCCCAGACCCAGTCGCCAATCACGATCTCACTGATCGGGCGTAAGCCGTCCTCGGTGCTGACCAGCGTCTCAGCGCTGAAGCTGTTGAAACACAACTCGTCAACCCTGGTACGGGCCTCCGGTGCCATGTCTGACCGCGCTCCCCCCGCTGACATGCCCTGGTGAGGAGGAATGTGGCGCATGTCATCTGCATGCGTGACGACAGCATCCAAGTGGCGCACCGACCGCACTTCACTCATGAGCAGGAGCCCAGCCCACCGCCAGTGGCCAAGATCTTCACCCGTTACCAGATCACATCCCGTAAAGACCTCAATCAGTCCTTTGACATCGCCGACAACGGGGATGAAGTCCAGGGCTGCCCCACCCCAGGGACGCCCGTCTTCCCAATTGAGGTCGCCTTCCTGGACGCGATCCCACCCAATAAATTCGCAGGTGGGATCATCCCAGATCCACCCAACACACCGTCCACTGGGGTCGGTCCACAGCACCGGATTGCTGTAGGCATACTGATAGGGATGCAGACTATACGGCTGCGTATCAAACCCCGCGAACGGGTCTCGTGCGGTAAAGGTACCCGTGCTGGGATGATACCACCGCGCCCGGAGGTGCACCAGGTCCCCATCGTGCAGTTCGCCCGTGAACCCAAACGGATCGGTGCTACCTGCTTTCGGCACACCCCACGGGTCGTAGCTCGTCGTGGCCTGCACCGCCCCCGCACCATCAAGCACGGCGCGGACGGAGCCCAGCCCATCATGTTGGTGCCAGGTGCTATTGCCGCTCTTGATTCGTGCCAGCCCATACACAAGGTTGGTGGTACCGTCATTGAGAAGCTGTGATCATGGCGCAACGAGATCGTGTATAATGCTTCAGTTATTCACGTAATCCCAGATTCTCAGGTATGGAATGTAAAAATTGAATGCGTTCTTGATCTGTACTGTCTTCCTCATCTGCAAACTTTTCAATCAACTTGATAAAAGTCTTTTGGTCAGCTTCATCTAATTGTTTCAAAATCGATGCCATCTGTTCCAATTGAGACACTGCCGCGTCTTGATCAATAATCTCATCATCGCTTAACTCCAAAAAAAGTATCGTATTGATAATAACTTGTGTGAGAACTTCGTTCATTTAGGCACCACCTTTACAGTAATATTGGTTATACCAAGACTCCCGAACATCTTTTTCGCTCTGTTGGCTTGTGCTTGTGTTGGTACTTCCCATCTCCCAGTAAGACCATTCTGTTGCAACGCTCTCGATTGTCGAAGTGCTTGTCCTTTTGACTTGGGAAATGTCGTCACTGACCACTTACGGTCAATGGCGACTGTCCCCTCTAGACCATCTAGGCGAAGTGTTTTTATATTGCCATTAGCATCAGTATACTGTAACTGTAACGCTTGTGAGTTTTTGGAAATCGGATTTGAACGTGCACCAAATGCACTAGATTGGGAGGGTGCCCTGAGAGCCGCAGCCGAGGAGACCTGGCCAAATCTACATCTCCTCGGCTGCTG
>JBCDFA010000352.1:0-8153 GCA_039178835.1 Chloroflexota bacterium | reverse complement strand
GTTTCAGTACTCTGGAGCGAGTCGAAAGATAGGTAGCACCGCCGTTCTAATTGTTGTCACACCGCTTAAAGGTTTCAGTACTCTGGAGCGAGTCGAAAGATAGGTAGCCCTCGATTTGTAATGTGCCGAAGGGTACTTGTAGGTCAGGATTGGGTCGTTTCGTGGCGCACAGGCCGTCCTGTGCGGTCATATCTACATTCAAAGTATACCATACGTCGTCAATCCTCGAAACTCGATTTTTGCGCCAAAACCGCGTCAATTTGCGAGAATGCCTCTTTCGCTCCTCAATCATTTATTTTCTCCTAAAAGTCTTTACACTCAATTTTTGGCATGGGCGATTCTGGGACTTTTAACCACCGAGTTGCGAAAGCCCTGCTTAGAAGCGGTGTTTTTGCCCTCTTATGACCATTTTTTCTCTGAAATGTGGCTGTTAACGATAAGTCTTACATTTTACATGATATCCTTTCTTGGTCACAATGGCAAAAGTGGTGTTCGTGGGGTGGGCCGCCACCCGACACCCCGACCGCCTTCGACAGGCTCAGGCAGCGGTGCTGCGCCCCTGGACCCCGCAAAGTACGGCCTCGCCTCCTTGCAACGTTGGGGGGCATGCCTCGCGGTGAGATGTAGAGGGAGATGCTCGCGATTCGTGTGCGCCTGTTTCCTTCGGTGGGTGATTGGCAGGGTGTTCCGCCGCTTTGCCGCTCCACTGCTCAGATTGCTCTCTGTAGAGTGGGCCGCCACCCGACACCCCCGGCTCAGGTGATGCGCCCTTGGACCCCGCAATCTGGTGTGTGAAACAGGTGGAATGGGCGGGGCTCATGCCTCTTAGCAGGCAAAAACCTCTACTAGCACTGCTTAATGTCGCGCCATGCGTGATGCGTGTTGTGGGGTCGTTGCTGCTCTCTGCCTCTATGTTCCTTCGTGTCTTTGTGTTCATGTTCTTTGCTCTCCGCTGCACAAGTATGCATGACCAGAGCGCCCATGCTCGCTGTGTCAGCACAGGTGGGTGCAAGCCGCTGCTACGGAGGGTTACGTTTGTATCAATGGTTTCGCTGCTCTGCCGTTCTACCGTTCTTCGCTCCACTACCCTCTGGCAGTGAGTGGCTGTCTCGTTTTCTGTGTGAAAACTGGCGGTTGCAAACCGCCACTACCATAAACACTCGCTGTGTCAGCACGGGTGGGTGCAAGCCGCCGCTACGGAGGGTTACGTTTGTATCAATGGTTTCGCTGCTCTGCCGCTCCGCCGCTCTGCCGCTTCTTGCTGCGGGACACCCAGAATAAGTCCGTCATGATGCCTGATCAGCCACAGATGCCAAACGCGTCCAGGCGAGTTCTTCGAGTGTGGCGATCTCCCTGAGTGGTTCCACTGCCTCATCAAGATAGTCGCCCGGTGATGGAGCAGCCGCTAGCTGTTGGCACCACCCGCCAAGGGCTGCCCAACGATCACCGATGTCCTGAAAATCCTGTGCAGCCTGATGCAGCACATTATCACCGATGAGTCCTGCTGCTTCACTGAGGAAACGACTGAACATGTATCGAAAGGCTCCACCGCCTGTTCCTCCGACGGGGCTGATAAAAATATAGGCGTTAAATAATGTGGTGCGAAGATCGACCTCGTTGAGGGTACCGCGCCATTTGGGGAGCAACTGGGCGGTTTTGCGAATACCAGCTATGCCGATATTACTGATTGGTGGGTTGAGCATTAGTTGGGCCTGGTTGGTGATGGCCGTACAGATTTCTGGAGCGGTTGGTTGACGCTTGCCCGAAAAATCACAGGTGTACCATTTGTGCTTTGGCGGGAACGGCTTATGCTGTGAGCCACGCGCCTGAGCCAACGCCTCCAGTGGCACCGGATGCAGTTCACGATCACGATCCGCGACGAGGACAGTGCCAGTCTCAGCATCATAGCCACAGGCCACAATGACATGCCCTCCGAAGTGATATTCCTCACCACCAAAATCCATATATGGCAGAAACCCCATATCGACCTGCAACATAACCGGAATACCACGCTCAAGTAATGCCAGAAGTGCAGTTTCGGCCTTTCGTGCACTGGATGTGGTGTGTGGTGTAAGTTGTACGCCAGTGCGCTGCCCAGCCAGTTCCTCCACGCTTGGTTCGGGTGAGGCTCGTCCACCAAGAAATGGTGTTTGTCCCCTCTGATGCCAGTAGATATAGCCTGTGCCTTCTCCCAGGCCAAAGAGCATCTCTTCACTAATCGGGTGATTGTAGAAGGTGTAGATATGCCGCATAGAACCAGTGACGCAATGATGGGTTTCTAAGCTTTCGAAGGTAGCTAATGGAGCAAGCATGATGAGGTCCTTTCCTAAGGATGTTATTCTGATGGGCTTGTACGCGCCACAATCGGGATCTGTATTTCCGTAACATAGTCTTGTGGAGCGCGATTGGGCCCCGGTCCACGTAGATAAAGCTCGCGATTGGGAACACACATCTCGTAGCCGTTTGCTTCGATCCATTCCAGAAGTGCACCATACGCCAAAGACAACGTCTCATAGTGACCTGTATGAATCGTTGTGGCAACTGTCATCGCGGGCAAACGAGAAAACCGGATGCGGCCAGCGGCTTCCTTCGTCCCTTCCACTACAGTTCCAGCTTCCACATCAGGATTATCCTCACGATATTCTCCATCGTGGTAGCATACAAAAGGTGGGCCACTAGTTGTGATATGCTGCTCACCAAGGTAGGCAAAGAGTGCGTGAAACAGATGTCCAACGTGACTGTAATCAGGAATGTGTTCGCGAATGGAAGCAATAGTCACTTCTTCAACATGTTTGGTGATGACATCATACACAGGTGCGGTATGTTCATAGGCAATCTGCTGCAAACGTGCCTGGACACGCCGTAATCGTTGCTGTTCAGCTTCGATATGACGCTCGATTTCCGCTTGTTTGAGCAGCAACATCCCCTGCAATTGCTCCACAGAGACATGTTCTTCCAATAACTGCGCGATCTGATCTAACGCAAAACCCAGCTCTTTGAGCGCTACAATGCGGTTCAAGCGCGGAAGTTGATCGACGGTGTAATAACGGTAGCCAGTAAAACGATCTACGTGGACAGGTTTCAACAAACCAATGTCGTCATAGTATCGCAACGCTTTACTACTGACCTGACTGAGTTTTGAGAAATCGCCAATTTTGAACATAGGTACTTCCATACACTTTTATTTCCTGACTTCATTATGCACCTTCCCGTAACGGGAAAGTCAAGCCCTAATTAACACGCACCAAAATGACAAGCATCATCCAGCCAGTCTTTGATGTACTGCTCTCGATTTGGATATCCGGGCTCACATTCCAATATCCACTAGTTGTATAATAGCGTTATTATTCCTTTCACAGATTAGTTTTACAGGAGCGCTGCTATGTTGACAGAAAGCCAACAGAGTCAGGTGATTGCCTGCTGCCAGGAGCTTGTGCGGGTTCAAAGCCTTGCGGGACGTGAGCAGGATGCGGCGCGTATTGCCGAACAGTGGATGCGACAGCTCGGCTACGATGAGGTCTGGGTCGATGGTTTTGGCAGCGTCGTTGGTTGCATTGCTGGTCAGGGCGATGGCCCACGCCTGCATTTTGATGGTCACCTTGATACAGTTCCGGCCACCGCCCTTGATCAGTGGCAATACGATCCGTTCGGCGCTGAACTGGTCGATGGCACTATCTGGGGACGCGGCGCAACTGATATGAAGGGGCCTGTTGCAGCAATGATCTGTGCGGCAGGATTTACGCCTCGCGAGCAGCTTCGTGGTACCATCACCGTCTCGGCCAGTGTCGCCGAAGAGGAGTTGGAGGGACCAGCGCTGAATGCCATTTTGCAACAGCACCCCGCCGATCTTGTCGTTATTGGTGAGTCAACCGAACTTCAGGTGGGGATTGGACAGAAGGGACGTGCCGGTATTCGCGTCACTACCCACGGACGCCCGGCTCATAGCTCAACACCGCATCTGGGCGACAATGCTGTCTATCATATGATGGAAGCCACATCGCGGCTGTGTGAGTTTCAGCCTCCTCATGACCAGTTGCTTGGGCCAGGCATTATGGAGTTGGTGGAGATTGTGAGTTCACCCTATCCTGGTACGAGTATCGTCCCCGACCGCTGCACCGTCCGTTGGGATCGGCGCCTCGTCCGTGGGGAAACACGCGAGAGTGTGCTTGATAGCATGTGGGCAACGCTCGTTGGCTTGGAACATGTCCATGTCGACTACCTTGATGTTGCTGTTCCTTGCTATACAGGTGCAACGCTGGCCAGCGATGATTTTCACCCTGCGTGGGACATTCCTGAAAACAGCCCGTTCGTACAAGCAGCACTTCAAAGTATCTCGGCGACCGGCGAAGTAGCCCGTACCTGTGCGGTGTCGTATTGCACAAATGGAAGCGGGAGTGCCGGTGAACTAGGCATTCCAACGATTGTTTTAGGTCCCGGCAACCCCAGACACTTCCACACTATCGATGAGCATATCAGTGTTGATCAGTTACTGCGCGGTACCGAGGTGTATATGGGTCTGATCGATGTGTTGGCAGGCGGTCGTTAATATTCCATTTCTACAACCCATGCCGTCGCAACCAAGCAAGCTATAACAACCGAACATTCTCTTATGCTAGATATGGTACAGGAGACATCACCAAATAAACAAAACTTAAGATATTTTCCTATCATATGATGAGCAGCCTCCTGTACCATGCAAATATACCCTATTGTGTCTCTTCGACGGGCGAAGTCAGGTAGGTCGATACCTGAATAAATTTCCCTTCCTCATTAAACTCAAGACGTTCCATAGCGCTGAATCGAAGCATCTTACCAGTTTCTCTGTTGGTATAAGTCACCTGACGAAGTTCCATCTCAACAACATTCTTTGTAGTGACACGATAGTCCGGTACATCCCAAAAACCATTTTCGATTGAGTCGATAAACTGTTTGTGTCGAGTATAGATATTATCCCAACCAACAGCCGCAAGTGGGTAGCTACTACCAAGCCCTCCTGCGTTGATATAGACGGCATCTTCATCAAAAAGGGATAACATACCATCGACATTTCTATCGTTGGCATATCGAATATAATCCTGTGCGGCTTGTACCAAGGCTTCATCGCGAGAATTTTCAGTTACAGACATGGTTATTCCTTTCAGTTTAGGGGTAAAAAACAGGGTTTCTTTTACGAAGTAAGTATCCTAATAACGTTTACTCAACAAGCTGTTCTTGTATCTATAAATCGGATTTTTTCGATAAGACGATATAAAAAGATAACAAAAAATCCTCTCAGTTTTCTACAGATCGTGCGCCATAAAATGGACGAACTCTCGAATCGTCGCTTCATTTCGTTTGTAAAAGGTCCATTGACCACAGCGCTGAGAAGTTACGAGTCCGGCACGATGTAGAACCGCAAGATACTCCGAGACTGTTGATTGCGAGAGCCCAACTTTGTCTGCGATATCTCCTACACAGACTCCAATAATATACTGATATCCCTTTTCATCAGGCGGGAAATGCTTTTCAGGCTCCTTCAGCCAGGTGAGGATCTGCAAGCGTGTGGGATTGGATAAAGCTTTGAGAACATCGACTGGCTCCATATGTACAACAGATCTTTTCGTGATAATATTAATAACGACATTGACATTATATCGGAAATTCCCGAAATGTCAATACCGTTTGTCTGGTAGTGTTAAAGCCCTACAGCTGAGTTTAGTTCACATACCTTGACGTTGCAACCAATCGATCATGGCATCGGCTGCTGTCTGCCACTCAGGCTCCAACATCAGGTTGTGACCCATGTTCGGGTAGATGGACACCTCTGCCTGGATCGACTCTGCACTTGTCCTGATCATATGTGGTTGCGTCAGGCTATCCTCAGCACCACCAACAAACAACATAGGCGTCTTGCTCAGCAGCTCTGGCGATACAGGTTTTGCCGTGGCCATATCGAAGGTAACCCGTGACGATTCTGTCTGCATACGAGCAACATACCGCTGCACCAGATCACGCGGTGTTGTGGGCGAGTAAAACAGTCCGTGGGCAACCTCCGGCACAGTCATCAGAAAATATCCCTCTCGCGTCAGAAAGAACTTGAGCAGTGGGCGTGGATGCTCACGTAGTAAACGTAATAAGAGATAAAAAAATGCCATTGGCGGTGCAGACCCCCGCCGCACCAAAGCGGACATAATAATCGCAGCGGGCGCCGGGTGATGCTCCAGGTAGCGTTGGATAATCGTCCCGCCGAGCGAGTGCCCGATCAACACAGGTGGTGTGTCAAAGCGTTGTGCAATCGTCGTCAAATCTTCGACAAAATCATAGAGACCGGTGCGCCGCAACGTCTCACGACCAGCGCTCGTGCCGTGGCCACGCAGGCTCATGGCGTAAGCAGGATAGCCATGGTCGGCAAAGTAGCGCAGAAAATGCACATCCCAGCACCACGCCGCGTGATAGGCGCCATGGATGAACAAGAGCGGTGTGCGGTTTGTAGCACTGGTTGGTTTGCGATCAATTAACTCGAGGTGCATCGTATTCCATATCTAGTTATCCATACCACTTCAGGCGCCCTACCAGACCAAAGTGATCCGACGGAAACACATTGGGCAGTTCTGCTGCGATAGGGTTGGTGCCTAGTAGTTCGATAGCAACGGGGGACCAGCCCGGCCTTATAGAACGCACGATTATATGGTCGAAGCGCACCGATTTGTGCTTCCCGGTATGCTCCAGGCGCATCGTGTTGGTAGGCGTATCCACCGTGTAGCCAGGCAGGTCAGGATGCAGCACGCTCCACATGTCACGGTAGGTGTCAGGAATGCGTTCATTCTCCTCTTTCCACGACGAGCAGAAGTTAAAGTCTCCCATCAACAACACATGCGGTTCTGGTTGGAGCACCCCAAAGACCTCACGTAACTGTTGCCCTCGCATCTTAGCAAACGGACTTTTGCTTTCCAGATGTACGGTTCCAATGGCCGTGCGTTTGGTATTGAGGCTCAATTCTGTAACCAGCAAATGGCGGTTCATAAAACTGGTCAACTCATACAGTGTAAATTGTAACGGCGTGATGCGGGAAAGCATTGCCACACCATAACCATCGACCGTAATGCCGAGTGCGTCTGAAATGGCATACTGCTGACGCACCCAGGCTTGTGCGAGAAGGTACTCAAGAAATGGTGGTGTGACTTCCTGCAACGCAATGATATCAGGATTGTACGCTTTGACAAGCTGCAATAACGCCGCACACCGTTCCGCAAAGTAGTGTGGCTCAAACCAGACATTAAAGGTCACACAGGTGAGGTTTGCAAGCGAAGTGTCTGTGGCCTCTGGTGCTACGATCTGCCAGCTTTGTGTTTGCGTATCGAAGCGATAGGGATGGAGCGGATAGTTCATGGGCAACCTCTTCACTAATCACGTGTTTGTGCTACTTCATCGTGCTCTATGGGCAGGGCGGCGCTGTTGATATCGTTAGGCCAGGCGGAGGATAACGACTCGAAAGCATGGCATTATGGCCAATGATAAGCTGTCCCGGCATCTGCCCATTGCACGGGAACAATCCGACAGAAAGCATATGATAGCCAAGAGATGGCGAATGCCACCAGCGCGGCACAGTTTGAGGATTGGAGGTTGCTGTATAAAGCGCAGCCATACTAACCACCAGAAAGATAATCAATCCAGCCACGAGTGGAACTACATAACGAGCAATCATGTTGTCTCCTCTCGTTTAAAGCGGTGCAGACTTTCAGGAGAGTGCTGAGTGAAACACCCTCTCACAACGGCTGAATACTACCTACGGACATGGTTCCGTCGTTGTAAGCGTGAAGCTGGGGGCACCAGTACCACACCACGCATTCGCTGTATTTCGCATGAACCAAAGCCGACCATATCTGTATTCACTACATGGGAAGATGGTAACACTATAAACATAGTCGAATACAGGTGGTGATTCCCATGAGCGGTATGTTCCAGATTGCGCCGCGACAGCGAATAGGGCAGAGACCCCCGATAAGACCAAAGAAATAAGAAGACACGCCATGATCAAGAGCGTAGAACGTGCGATCATATTCGATAACCTCCTTCTCTGTGATGCCGTGTAAGGGAGGAGAGGGCATGTGCCCCCTCAACAATTGTGCTATCTCACGACTTGCGTGCTACCCCAGCCGTATAGCCAGACCACT